>CAZIAJ010000062.1:0-9414 GCA_964537565.1 uncultured Sulfurospirillum sp. | reverse complement strand
GTTATATTGTGGGTATTACTAGGGCATTTGATATTTTTTATGTTTACACTAAAAAAAATCAACAAAAACCAGAACTATTTATAGAGTTTGCAAATACTTTACATGTAAAGTTAGTTAATTCTATTTTTAACGAAGAGGAAAAAGAGCTTTTAGAAGATAAACTAAAAGAAGTTATGAGTGTTTATCTTGCATTATATGCAAAATTTCTTTATACATAATGATATATGATGTTATAGTTTTAGGAGCTGGTCCTTCTGGAATAATGTGTGCTATTACTGCTGCAAGAAATGGTAAAAAAGTTCTTATTTTAGAAAAACTTTCAAAAATTGGAGCAAAATTAAAAGCTACAGGTGGAGGAAAATGTAACTTAACAAATAGACTTAATATCGAAGATTTTATGGCTGATTTTGGGAAAAATGGTCGTTTTATAAGAGATGCACTATTTTGTTTTGATAACAAAGCACTTGTTGAATTTTTTACTTCTATAGGTGTGAAAACTGATTCAAAAGATGGTTTTAGAGTATTTCCTGATTCTCATAATTCTCAAACAGTATTAGTAGCTTTGGAGAATGAAATAAAACGTTTAAATATAGATGTAATTTGTTCTTATAAAGCTGAAAATATTGAAGTTAAAGATAATAGAATTATTGGGGTAGATAAGTTTAAAAGTACGAATGTAATCATTGCAACTGGAGGTATGGGTTATCCTATACTTGGCTCTGATGGTGATGGTTATGAATTTGCAAAAATATATGGACACAAAGTGACAGAACTTAGTCCAGCTATGATGCCTTTACATGTAAGAGAGAGTTGGGTAGCTAATTGTAGAGCAAATACCATAGCAAATGCAATTTTACAAGTGAATTTACCAAAGTATAAAAAACTAAAAGCTGTTGGAGATTTGATTTTTACTAAAAATGGTATACGAGGACCAGTTGTATTAGATTTTTCTCGTGAGATAACACCTTTACTTAAAAAGTTTAAAGAGATACCTCTACATGTAAACCTAATACAAGGGAAAAATGAAGAGGCTGTACGTTTGCATATAAAGAAAAATTCTAATTTGAGTATATTAGATAGTATTGGTATGTTTCTACCTCAATCAGTTGCACTTGAACTTTTAAAAATCTGTAATATTGAAGCTACATGTATGTATAAAAGTATTGAAGGAATTAAGAGAGATAAGTTGATAAAGATTTTAGTAAAAACTCCCTTGCATGTAAATGGTCATGATGGTTTTGAAAAAGCTATGATTACAAGAGGAGGAGTGAGTTTAAAAGAGATAAATCCTAAAACAATGCAAAGTAAACTTGTAAAAGGATTATATTTTTGCGGTGAAGTTGTTGATATTGATGGACCTTGTGGTGGGTATAACTTGCAGTGGAGTTTTTCAAGTGGATATTTAGCAGGGCTGTTAATTTAGTTATAATAAAAATGTGATTTTTAAAAAAACTATTAGGTTTGTAAAATATGATAAATATAAGAAAATATTTTTTAAAAATTTTTATTTTTAATGATTCTAAATTGATGGAAGATTTTAATAAATGGAGAGAATCGTCTCGCCTCATTCAGATGAGAGTGGCAGCTTTTATAACTTCATTTTTGTATTTAGTTTTTGCAATCTTGAGTTTTTATATTGTTGAACATAACGCTTTATTTATTATGACAGTTATTCATTTGTACATTATGTTTCCTCTTCTATTTAGCATAGGTATTTTATCGTATTTTAAAAAATTTCAAGGAAAAATAGGTTTTTTATTATCTTTTGCTTCTGTTCTTGCTGCAATTGGAAATTTATATATTATAATGAAACTTGACAACAATATAATATATCTATCAGAAACTTATTTACAACTGTTTTGGATATTTACAATGTCTGGGCTTAGGATACTATATGCTGTTGTCGCGGCATTTCTAGTATTTGTTATATCTTTTGTGGGAATTTTACTTTTTGTTCCAATGCCTAATGAGATATTTTATGTACATATTTTTTGGATGTGTGCAGCTACACTTTTTGGTTATTTTACACTATTTTTTATGAACAGATCAAATAAAATTATTTTTATAAATAAAAAAAAGTTAGAGAAACTTGCAGTAACAGATGAACTTACAGGGTTATTTACACGAAAAAAATTAGATGAAGTACTTAAACATGAACTTTTAAGAAGTAAAAGATTTGAGCGTAAATTTTGTTTAATGATTTTAGATATTGATTATTTTAAAGATGTAAATGATACTTTTGGTCATCAAGCAGGTGATTATGTTTTAGTTGAGATTGTAAATTTGATAAATCTTAATAAAAGAGCCACAGATGTTGCTATTCGATGGGGAGGAGAAGAGTTTGTAATTATATTTTTAGAAACAGATATAGATAAAGCTATGGTATTAGCTGAGAAGTTGAGACAAATTATAGAAGAGCATGTTTTTGAACTTATAGGTAATAAAACAGTGAGTATAGGAATAACACAAAATAGGAAAAATGATATACCAGCAAGTATAACTAAAAGAGCAGATGATGCTCTTTATAGTGCAAAAAATAGTGGAAGAAATAGAGTTGAAGTTATATAGTTACTTAAAAAGTGTACTTCCTATACGAAGCATGTTTGAGCCACATTTAACTGCAAGCTTATAATCTGAACTCATACCCATTGAACAATATTTAGCACCCTTGGGTTGAAGTTTTTTATATATTGAGTAAGTTAACTCAAAACTTTTTCTAATTAGTTTTTCATTACTGCTATGTGCACCAATACTCATAACGCCTTTTAGTTTTATATTTTTACATGTAGAGATAATTTGATTATATATTTCAATAGCATTTTCAGGAAGAACACCAGCTTTTTGTTCTTCATAGGCACTATTTATTTGTAGTAAAACATTCATTGTTTTACCTTTTATTTCTAAGCGTTTATTTATCTCTTTTGCCATCTCTAATGAGCTACAACTATGCATAAGTGTTGGATTTAAATCTATAAGTGCATTTATTTTGTTTGTTTGAAGCCTACCTATAAAGTGCCACTCTAAAGGAAGCATATTGAGGGATTCTTTTTTTATTTTATAATCTTGAACTCTATTTTCACCAAAAGCACGTTGACCAATATTGTACATATCTTCAACAGCTTTAAAGTCCACATTTTTGCTTACAGCAATTATCTTGATGATTTGATGTTGGTTTACTTCTAGTCTAACTTTTTCTATATTTGTTAAAATTTCATCAAATCTACTCTCATAAATATGCATTAGTATCCTCCAAAGATTCTAAATAAATCATTAAAAATTGTAAATGCCATTAGACTTAGTAAAAATACCCAGCCAGCAATGGTCATTATGTAAAGTACTTTTTTACTTGGTGCTTTTTTTGTAAGTAATTCATATATATTGAACATTATATGACCACCATCAAGAGCAGGAATAGGTAGAAGGTTTAAAACTCCTAAGTTTACTGATATTAGAGCAGTCAATGCAAAAAGTGCTATTATTCCAGCTTCACTAGCTTGTGCTGTTACTTGAACTATACTTACAACTCCACCTAACTCTTTAGCAGGAACAATACCTTGTATTAGTTTTTGTAAACTTGTGATTATCATTGTAGTTGCTTTTAGAGTTTCATCGTAAGCAAAAATTATAGTTTCTACAGGAGTAAGTTTTAATATAAAAGTTTTTCCTATAGGGGATATACCTAATATTCTTTTTTTAATAGGCTCACCAAATATAGTTTTGAGCTCTTTTATCTCAGGAGTTGTCATAAAAGTTTTTACTTTTTTATCTCTTTGTATTGTTATTAGTAGTTTTCCTGTACTCTTTTTTATAAATTTACTTAAGTCATCCCAAGTATTAACAGAAGCTCCATTTATCTCTATAACTCTATCATTTTTCATAAGGCCAATTTGTTGAGCAGGTGTATTATCTCCTACATTGCCTATTATAGGTAAAAGTTTAGTTACTCCTATATTTGCAATAGCAAGATATAAAAAAAATGCTAAAAGAAAGTTTGCTAAAGGACCAGCAAGAAGTATGATTATCCTTTGCCAAGGCTTTTTTGTATTATAACTATCTTTGTCACTACTTGTTTTAGTAGGGTCACTATCATCTTGGCCTTTCATCTGTACAAATCCACCAAGAGGAATCATAGCTAGTCTATACTCTGTTTTACCTACTATTTTACTAAATACTTTTTTCCCAAATCCTATACTAAAAACCTCTACATGTACACCAAAAAAACGTGCTGCTAAAAAGTGTCCTAGTTCATGAAAAAATATCAAAAAAGAGAGGACAAGAAGTGAAGTTATAGTACCCATTAGTTACTTACTTTTTTTGTATAGCTCATAATGTACTCAAATCCTGAATATAGAGTCATACCAACAGCGAGCCATAAAAGTAACTCAGCATAAGGCCAATTCATAGTTGCAAATCCTATAGCAAACATTTGTAATAAGGTTTTTATCTTACCCCATACAGAGGCCTTGATATCAAGCCCTTTACTAGCAGCTGCTACTCGGATTCCTGTTATAAAAAATTCACGTGTAAGTATAAGATATACTGCCCATACATTAGCACGGTCAATTACCATAAGGCCTAAAAAAGCACTAAGCATTAGCATTTTATCTGCTAGTGGGTCTAGTATGGCTCCTAGTGTACTTTGTTGATTCCATGCACGAGCTATAAAACCATCAAAACCATCAGTAACACTAGCAATTACAAATACAAGTGCAGCGCTATAATCTAGCCAACTTGTATGTATGCCATCAAATATAGAGCTATCTCTACCTGTTAGAAGCCATAACATAAGAGGTGCAAATAAAATTCTGCTCAATGCTAAAAGGTTTGGTAAATTTAGAATCATTTAAATGTAGTACCACCATCAATTAGAAGTGTGTGCCCTGTCATCCAGCTAGCTTTATCTGAGCATACAAAAAGACAAGCACCAGCCAAATCTGTTGGTTTTCCCATACGATTTAGTGGTGAAAGCTTAGCTGTCTCATCTCTAACTTCTTCATAGTTTTTAAAAGCTCTAAGTGCATCTGTCTCAATTGGACCTCCACTTACAACATTTACCCTTATATTAAACTCTCCAAGTTCAGTTGCAGCATATCTAGCCATGGCCTCAACTGCCGCTTTTGCTGTACCATGACCTGAATAGTATTCAATATACTTTAGATTACCAGTTGAAGAGAGAGATATAATACTTCCTCCTCCAACTTTTTGCATTCTTTTTGCAGCTTCTTGACTTCCTATTACAAATGCATTTACAGTTGCTGTGAAGATATTATTTATACCTCTTGGACGAAGTTTCATAAATCTAGTATACCCACCTGCAACTGGGCGACCAGATATAATAGCATTTGATATAAAGTAATCCACTCTATCAAAATCTTCATCAATAAGTTTAAATAAATCTTTGTAGCTATCTGGCTCTAAAATATTTAAAGCATAAGTTTTAGCTTTTATACCATAGTTTTTCTCTAAATCTTCTACCTGTTCTTTAGCCATCTCTTCATTTGAGTTATATGTAAAGGCAATATTAACACCATTTTTTGCAAATTCATATACTATTGCTTTTCCTATACCTCTAGTTCCGCCACTTATAACTAAAGTTTTGCCCTTCATCTCTTCACAAATCATTAAAATCCTTTTATATCGTATTGTTTTATAACATTCTCAATTTTTTTCATATTTTCTTTACTCGGTTGTGTTAGAGGAAGTCTATACTCTAAAGTATCAAGAAGTCCAGCAATATACATCGCTGCTTTTATCGGTATAGGATTACTTTCACAAAAAAGAACTTTATTCATAGTATATAGTTCATCATTTATTCTTTTTGCTTCATGGTAGTCACCATCTATTGCAGCATGAGTTAAGTTTGATATTTTATTAGGCATGATGTTGGAAGTAACAGATATTACACCTTTTCCTCCATTTGAAAGAATTGGATAATTTATGGCATCATCACCACTTATTACACTAAGTTTAGGTTCATGAGCTAGAAGGTCAACACATCTTTCTATAGAACCTGTTGCCTCCTTGACTCCATATACATTTGAGCAGTCATTAAAAAGTCTATATATAGTTTCAGGTAGTAAATCACACGCAGTACGGCCTGGTACATTGTATAAAAGCACAGGAATTTCTACTGCATTTGCTAAAGCTTTATAGTGTTGATAAAGTCCTTCTTGCATGGGTTTGTTATAGTAAGGTGTTACTGATAGTATACCATCTGCACCATGTGTCTGGGCAAACTTTGCTATACCTACTGCTTCATGCGTTGCATTACTACCAGCACCTGCCAATACTCTTACATCTGTATTTTTACAAATATCAACAGCAATTTCAATACATCTTCTATGTTCTTCATGACTTAGAGTTGCACTCTCCCCAGTTGTTCCAACTGGTACTACAACATCTATTCCATTGTCTATCTGCCTTTTTATCAGTTTTGCATAAGTCTCTTCATCTAAATTTCCATTTTTAAATGGCGTTATTAGAGCGGTCATAGCTCCTATAATTTTACTATTCATTATTCATAATCCTTTCTTAGTATAACTGTAGTTGATTTCTCTTTTACTAGGTATTTTTTTGCAACGTTTATTATATCTTCTTTTTTCAATTTATTTATATTTTCTTCATAACTCAAAAGTGGTTCAATACTTCCTTTTGAATAGTATCCTCCAAATAGATTGGTTAGATTTGATGAACTCTCTAAAGAAAATATAAAATCTGCTTTTGTATTAGTTTTTATTTTTTCTACATCTTTTTTACTTACTTGTCCATTTTGAACATCTTTAATGATACTTAAAATCTCTTTTTCAATATCTTCAGCTTTAACCCCAGGATTTCCAACTGCTAAAAACATAAATATAGAAGGGTCACGATTTTCCATATTGTAACCATATACTTGATTTACCATCTTTTTTTCATCAACTAAAACTTTTTGCAGAAGTGAGCTTTTACCACTACTTAAAAGTTCACTTAGAGCAGATAGTGCAACTTGGTCTTTGTTTAAATAATCTGGTATTTTATAAGCGATAGCAATCATCTCTACTTCACTCTGTTTTTTTATGTATACTCTTTTTGCTCCATCTTGTTCAGGCTCTACTTGATGAGCTGTAGGATGTAGAACTGGTTTACTTTTTATTTTTCCAAAATATTTTTTAGTATTTTCAAACACTTCTTTTGCTGTTATATCTCCTGCAACAACTACAATAGCATTTGCTGGTTGATAATAGTTTGCATGAAACTTTTTTATATCTTCTATAGTCCAATTTTTAATATCATTTACAAATCCTATAGGTGTCCAGTGATAAGGATGATATGTAAAGGCATTGTTGAAAAGTCTAAAGTATAAATATCCTATAGGAGAGTTGTCTGTTCTCCATCTTCTCTCTTCTAAGACAACATCTCTTTCTGGTTGAAATTCTTCATCTTTTAGTTTTAAATTTGCCATTAAATCAGCAAAAAGTTCAAGTGATTTACTTAAGTTTTTAGATGAACTTTTTATAAAATAGTGAGTTGTATCAAAACCAGTTGAAGCGTTATTTACACCACCAAAGCCTTTTACTATTTCATCAAATTCACCTGCTTTAAGATTGTCAGTTGATTTAAAGTTAAGGTGCTCAAGCATGTGAGCTATACCACTTTTCCCCATGATCTCACTACCACTACCAACTTTATAAAAAATATCTGTTGAGATTACATTACTTCCATTATCCATAGGGATAACAACTATTTGTAGACCATTGTCTAAAGTTTTCGTTTCATATTTTGGTAGCGAATTCGCCATAAGGACTCCTAAAGTCATACATATTGTAATTAATAATTTCATTTTCTATCAGCTCCAATAGCTTCACTAATATGCGCAAATCCATCTCTATCCATTAATCTCAAAATTCCTTGTGATATATCATGATTTAATTTTGGACCTTTAAATATAAATGAGCTATAAATTTGTACTAAACTAGCACCCATTTTTATACGTTTATATGCAATTTCTGCACTATCAATTCCTCCAACACTTATGAGTGTTGTTTTTCCATAAAATTCTTTTGCTAACTCTTCAAAAAGTGCTGAACTTTTAACTTCTAAAACTTTTCCACTAATTCCACCAAATTTTTTTGGACTTGGTAGAAGTGAGTAATCTATAGTTGTATTAGTTGCTACGATACCATCTGCTCCATTGTCAAGAGCTACTTTACAAATATCAATAGCATCTTTTATTTCTAAATCAGGAGATATTTTTAATAAAATTGCTTTATCTGTTTTTCTTTTTGCCATACTAAAAAGCTTTTTTATAAACTCTTCATTTTGTAAGTCTCTAAGTCCTGGTGTATTTGGTGAAGATATATTGATAACTATATAATCACTTAAATCTTTAAATGTTTCTATAAGTTTTTCATAGTCATTTATAGCATCTTGGGCGCTTGTGGTTTTGTTTTTACCTATGTTTGCACAAAGTGGTGTTGCAAATGGATAGAGTTTTTCTACTCTTTTTTTTACTGCTTGCATACCATCATTATTAAATCCCATTGCATTTTGTAAACTCTCTTGTTCTATATGACGAAATAGTCTAGGTTTTGGATTGCCATTTTGTGGTTTTGGTGTAACTGTGCCAAACTCAATATGACCGAAACCAAGAGCAGTAAGCATCTTAATCATAGTAGCATTTTTATCAAATCCAGCTGCTAACCCAATAGGATTTAAAAAAGTTGTTCCAAAAAGATTTTGTTTTAGTCTTTTATCAGTTACAAAATATTTTTTTGCAAGTATAGAGGTAATAAAGGGACAAAATTTAATTCCATATTTAAATGAAAATTCTATAAAATTATGAGCTTTTTCAGGACTTAGTTTAAAAAATATTGTTTTTAAATTATTGTAAGTCAACATAATATACTGCTCCTTTTTAATAAATATCCGCGATTATACTTTAAACTTACTAAAAATGTGCTTTTTGATTTAGTAAAATTGGAAATTATATGTTATTATTATCATCATGTACTTAATTAATAAGGAAATCATATTGAATGTAGATTTGAAATTACTTGTGTCTATTAGTAAGAGAATGAGAGTTTTATATGTGGAAGATAATAAAGAAGCTCGTATTCAAACTACAAAAATGTTGCAGGACTACTTTAAAGATATAGTAGTTGCTACAGATGGACAAGAAGGGTTAAAAAGTTTTAATAATGGTGATTTTCATATTGTCTTTACTGATATAGAGATGCCTGTTATGGATGGTATATCTATGATAAAGAGTATAAGAGAGCTAAATAGTGAAGTACCTATTGTCATTTTATCTGCTTATGATGATAAAGATTACCTTTTAGATGGAATAAACTTAGGTATAGATGGGTATATCTTAAAGCCTTATAATTTTAAAAAAATTTCAGAGTTGATAAGTAAAATTGTTATGAAGTTTGATAT
>CAZIAJ010000061.1:0-9421 GCA_964537565.1 uncultured Sulfurospirillum sp. | reverse complement strand
TTTTAATTTTTAAAAGCTTTTTATCTGGAGTTACTACACTAAATGCTTCAGCTGCAATTTGAAATAGTACTTTGTGCTCATTATCTATTTTTTTACTTCTTAAGCTATATAGCTCGTTCCAATTTAAATCAATTATGATAAACTCCTAATAAGTTCTTAAATTGTTTTTTTGAACTTCAAATATAATTTTACCGTAATTTTTATTTTATTAAATAAAATTTGATACAATAAATTAAAAATAGGAGAAAAGATGAAAAAAATTGTTTTAGTAACAGGGGCGACATCAGGTTTTGGTAGAGAAACAGTAAAAATGTTTGCAAAAGATGGATGTAAAATAATAGCTATAGGAAGACGAAAAGAGAGATTAGAAGAGCTTAAAAATGAGCTTAAAGGTTCTGATATATATACAATTTCTATTGATGTTAGGGATAAAGAAAAAGTATTTGAAGAGATTGAAAACTTACCATTAGAGTATAAAAATATAGATATTTTAGTAAATAATGCTGGTCTCGCTTTGGGTTTAGAAAAAGCGCCAGATGCTCTTTTAGATGATTGGGAAGTCATGATTGATACAAATATAAAAGGTCTTATGTATATAACAAAAGCAGTATTGCCAACAATGGTAAAAAGAAAAAGTGGATACATTTTTAATCTTGGATCGATTGCAGGAAACTGGCCATATGAAGGAGCAAATGTATATGGAAGTACAAAAGCATTTGTTCAACAGTTTTCATTAAATCTTAGAAATGATTTAAAAGGAACTAATATAAGAGTAAGTAATATAGAACCTGGTTTCTCAAAAACAGAATTTTCAAATGTAAGATTCAAAGGTGACGATAAAAAAGCAGATGCTATTTATAATGGACTTCAGCCTTTGGTTGGTGAAGATATAGCAAATCTTATATTTACTCTTTCAAAACTACCTCAACATGTTAATGTAAATACTTTAGAAGTTATGCCTACAGCACAAACTTGGGCTGGATTTAGCTTGGAAAAGGATTTATAAAAACTATTGTTAATAAAATGTTTATAATATATTAATATAATTTCAAATTATGATTCTAGGGGTTTATATGACGGAAAATCAAAAATCTAATTCAAATTGGACTCTACTTTTTTTTGCTTGGATTATTGCAACAATTGCTACTTTAGGTAGTCTGTTTTTTAGTGAGGTTATGGAGTTCATTCCTTGTACATTATGTTGGTATCAAAGAATTGCTATGTATCCTTTAGTAATTATTTTTATTGTTGGAATGATGCCATTTGATAAAAGTGTACTTAAATATGCTACACCATTTATTGGTTTAGGTTGGTTTTTTGGTCTATATCATAATCTTTTACACTATGGGGTAATACCGCCAAGTGCAAGTCCATGTGTTCAAGGTGTTCCTTGTTCTACTAAGTATATAGAATGGTTTGGTTTCATCACTATTCCAATGTTGTCTTTTATTGCATTTAATATAATTGCAATTTTAATTTATATGATAAAAAGGAGAAGTTAGTATGAAATCTGAACAAAAATATGTAGTTTTTACAATGATAGGATTAATCCTATTTTTTATGGTTAGTGGTTATGTTTATAAAAATTATGAAACTAGTGAAATAACAAATAAAGTAAAAGAGAATAATCTTTTATTAGAAAGACCATACTCTTGGAGCATTGGAAATAAAGATGCAAAAGTACATTTAGTTGAATTTTTTGACCCAGCTTGTGAAACATGTGCACAATTTGAGCCTTTAGTTGCAAAGATTATGGATGACAATAAAGGTGATATTAGATTAACTCTTCGTTATGCTCCGTATCATAATGGTTCAGAGTATGTTGTTAAAATGCTTGAGGCTGCTAGAAAGCAAGGCAAGTTCAAAGAAACACTTAAAATGATGTTTGCAACACAGAAGTATTGGGCTAGTCATGGAGAACCAAACTTACAAGCTTTATGGCAGTTTCTTCCTAAATTAGGAATTGATATAGATAGACTTGTTGTTGATATGAAAGACCCAGAATTGGATAAAATAATAGCACAAGATTTAGCAGATGCAAAAGTAGTAGGTGCAGATAAGACACCATCTTATTTTGTAAATGGCAAACCACTTCAAAGATTTGGCTATGAACAGTTAAAAGAGCTTATTTACTCAGAACTTTAGAAGTGATGTTCTTTACATGTAGAGTAGTATCTACCTCTACATGTAATACCTATAATATTTAGTTTTATTCTATGTTTTTTTGCTATGGATTTTAGTTTAGCTAAGTTTTTTGGTGCAAATGAAAAAAGCATTTCATACTCTTCTCCACTACATAGTTCATTTTTGGATAGCTTTTTAAAAAACTTTATTCCTATGTTTCCACTACTTTTACATAGCCGTGATAGATCTTTTGATAATCCATCAGATATATCTAATCCAGCAGTTACATACTTAGAAGCTTCATAAAAAAAATCTGCTTTAAGTATAGGAGTAATAAATCTACTATTTGAGCTTACTTTACCTTCTCTAAGTAGTTTTGTTAAGTCTTTTTTAGAGTTACCTATTTTGCCAGTGTATGCAATAAAATTACCCTTTTTCATACCAGTGCGATAAATTGGTTTTTTTGTTTGAGAGATAATTGTAATAGATATCATAAGTTTTTCTCCTGAAGTTGTATCTCCACCTATGATTTCAATATTGTATTTGTCTGATATTTCTTTAAAACCAGAGGATAGCTCTTGTATCTGTTTTAGAGAAAAATTTGAAGGAATAACTAAGCCTATTAGGGCTTGTATTGGTCTTGCATTCATAGCAATTGCATCTGAAATGTTAACTAACATGCTTTTTATAGCTATATGCTTTAGATCCATCCATGAAAGCTTAAAGTGAATATTTTCGCAAAATAGATCTTTTGAGTATACCAAATCTCCTATTACAGCACCATCATCTCCTATTTTAGAACTTTGAAATTTTGAAATTATATATTCTTCTTTGTTCATTCTATCATCTTTTATTTATTTATTTTTTGTATTATAGCTTAAGTAAATAAAGAGTAGAATGTAATCTACTAATTTTTAGGAGAAATTATCATGGAGTGCAAACTCGTTCTTGAAGTGTTTAGATTTGATTGTAAAACTGACTATCTTCCATACTATAAGAAGGTAGTAGTGAAAATAGATAGTGAAAAAACTGTTGCTGATTTATTAGCTGTTATCAAAGATGATGAAAAAGTGTTTGAGTATCCAACTGGAGAAAATGCCGCTATCAAGATAAATGGTAAATCACTTTTTACTACACAAAAAATAGAAGATATAAAAGAGTTTTTTGGAAAAGAGTTACAACTTGATCCTCTCAATGCTAGAAGAGCTCAAAAAGATTTATGTATAAATGAAGATGATTTTAATGAAAGATTTGATGTTTTAGATGCTTTTGTTGATGCTAGTGATAGAAAAATTTATAAATCTTACATAAGAGAGCATTACTCATCACCTATACCTAATTTAGAAGAAGATTTTATAGGAGATGGACTTTTTGCATTTGCATACGATATGGTACAAAAATACCCTGAAAGAAGAGTAAAAATACTCGAAGCAATATCAAAAAAAGAGAGTGGAGTTTGGTTACATGTAAATATATCAAACAAATTTTATCCACAAGATACTTCGCTAGAAGGAAAGATAGTTTATCTTAAAAATGAAATTTTAAATGAAGATAGTATATCAGATGCTTTTGTAGATGCACAGAGAAATATAAGTAGGGGAATGTAGATATGTATAGACTGTTTGATAATATTGTAGAAAAAGATGGAGCAAACTCTTTTGTACTTGCTGCAAAGGAATTGTTGAGTAGATTAGATATAGAAGCACCAGTGCTACAAAAATCAAAACCAGATATTGCAACAGAAGGAAAAGCTTTAAATCAAGAAGCTTTTTTATATAATTGTGCATATAATTTGGCACTTGCAAAAGGTGAAGGAGTTGATTTAATATGTGTAGAAGATAGTTCTTATACATCACTAAATATTGCAAAAATTATGCTTTTAGAAGATAATGATTTAAAAAATGCAGTTCTGCAAAAACTACAAAAAGATAATTTAGAACTTTGTATAGATACAAAAGTTTTACATATTAATGAAATTTTAAGAGATGTAGTAGGATTTGATAAACTTCAAAAGATGATTGAAAAACCATTTGATAAATTTAATGTAGCAGTTTTCAATGGAAATAAAACACAAAATTTAGAGACAAATGATAGTATTCTTACACTAGTTGGTGCAAATATAGTTTCATTTGAAACCCAAAATGATAGTGATGGATATGAGATACTGAGTGCTTCAAAAGAGCTTGCAGAGAAGTTGGCTGGTAAGATTATGTTAGATGCTTTTGATAATGCAGCTGATTTTGTTGTGACTAATGATGCAAGAAGTTTTGTTATGTTTGAACCACGTCAAAAGAGTTTGGAGTGTTGTGTTGGTAGAGATATAGAATTAAGCGTATTTTCAACTACACAGGTAGTTCTTATGGCTTTAGGCTGTGAAGATAAATCTAAATTAGGTTTAGATTTTCACAAAGTTCCAACAACACTAATCTAAGTTTTTTAAATAAGACTATTTTAATCCTAATTAGTGTAAAATAAATTTATAAAAATTAAGGAGCAGATATGCCAAAGATTAATAAGTATGTAGATATAGACACAGTAGAGCGTGAAGCAAAAAAAGATTTAATAGATCGTCATTCACCATTTATAACAGTTAGAGGAGAAGCTAAAAAAGGTGAAATGCTTGCAGTAACAGTTAAAATGGGTAATGAATATACTCATCCAGATGATTTTGATCATTATATTGAGAGTATAACTCTTTTCAATGGTGAAACTAAACTTGCAATGACAACTTTTGTTCCAGGAACTCTTGGTAACGAGAAATCACATGCAGAAGTTACATTTAACATCCGCCCTATGGGTAAAAAACTAAACTTGGTTGCTCATGGATACTGTACAAAACATGGTATCTGGGAAAGTACTCCAGTAGTTGTAGAAGTTCAACAATAACAACAAATACAAAAGCCCCAAATGTTGGGGCTTTTACTCCTGAATTTATCTCTTTTTAACACCTCTTTAGATATTATATTATTTATGACACAAATAGAACAAATAAGATTACTAAAACTATTATATCAGTATAGAGCTATTGGATTTGAATATTTTAAAGAGTATAAACCACTCAATAGTAAAAATACACTACTGCCTAAAGATTTTTATTCATTAGAAAAAATAGTTAATGATTGTTATTTGTGTAATCTAAGTAAGACAAGAAAAAATGTGGTTTTTGGAGAAGGCAATACAAATGCTAAGCTTATGTTTATAGGTGAAGGTCCAAGAACTGGTGAAGATGAGAGTGGAAAAATCTTTGTAGGACGTGCGGGTGATATTGTTACAAATATCATAGAGAAAGTACTAGAACTAAAAAGAGAAGCTGTTTATATAGCAAATATTATAAAATGTAGAACACCAGAAAATAGAGTTCCAACTATGGAAGAGGTGAGTACATGTAAGCCATATCTTATGCAACAAATACAGATGATAAAACCTGATGTTATAGTTGCGCTTGGTTCTACAAGTTTTCATCATTTAACAGGAGAGTATGATACTTCAATCTCTAGTATTAGAGGTGAAGTGTTAACTCTTGGAAATGCTAAGCTAATACCTACTTTTTGTCCCTATTTTTTACTAAGAAATCCATCTTCAAAAAAAGAAGTTTTTCAAGATATGTTAAAGGTTAAGAGTCTATTATGAGAATTATTTTAGTTATATTTATTGCAGTTACAATGATGTTTGCAAAGAGCGATAAACTCTCGCATGTACCACCAACAAAGAGTGTTTTTATAAATCTAGATTCTTCTATATGTAATCTTGAATGTATGCAAAATCTTTTGGATGATGGACAGATATTTTCTTTTATAAGTTACTACAATAGTTCTATGGAAGAACTTGATTCTATGAGAAGTGAATTTGCATATTATCAAAGGGTTTTTAGAATTTTTGAAGATGAAGAATTTTCTATAAGAGTAGCGATGTTGGTCCCACAAAAAAGTATAAGAAGATATGCCTCAACAACAGTAAACTCTGTTTTAGCCTATTTGGTTTCAAAGCAAAATAGTTTTGAAGTAAAAGTATTTAACTCCAAAGATGAAAAAGAGACATCTATTTTAAGAGAGTTAGACCAAATAAAAAAAGAAAATTTTAGATATGTTATTGCTCCTGTTACAAAAGAAGGTGCAAAAATAATAGTAGAAAATAGTGAAGATTTAGTTATCTATATTCCTACAGTACACAAAGATAGTGGATATAATAATAGTAATTCTAATATCTTATTTGGTGGTATTAACTACGATAAACAGATAGATGAACTTTTAAAATATGCCAATGATAAAGTAGCTTATTTTTCAGATGGTAGTGGACTAAGTAAGTCATTAAATAGTTTACTCAAGTATAAAAATCCCAAAACTATTTATAATAAAAGTATAGATAGCTCTAGAATAAGCTTTAAACGTATGTTTAAAAATAATAAAAGGCTACAAAAAAGTTCTATTTTTATGAATACACCATTGGTAAAGACAAGTTTGATAGCTTCACAACTTAGAGTATATGATATTGAGCCATATGCATTGTTATCAACACAGATAAATTATAATCCAATGCTTTTAACTTTAACTCAATTTGCAGATAGAAAAGATTTTTATATAGCAAATTCTATAGGCGATAGTACCGTTAATATGATAGAATTAAATGCTTTATTTGGACACGATATTGTCTATGATTGGGTAAATTACTCCACTTCTATAGGAATAGATTATTTTTATACATACTATTTTGTTCCAACAGCAAATAAAAATTTTAATGAAAATATAGTTGAAAATCAAGTTGAATATAATGTATCTATTATGAGACCTAAACGTTATAAATTTGAAAAAGAGTTATTTTAAAAGATACTTTTGAAAAACTCTTTGGTTTCTTCATCAACTTTAGCTGGACGTCCATCTACTACAAAAACTAATACTGATGTCATTTCAAAAAGTTTTGTATCATCTATCCATATATTTTGTTTAAGCGTTAATGATGTATTTTTCATACTTATAATTTCATGTTTTACTTTTATCGTATCACCTAATTTTGCAGGTTTTTTAAAATCTGCTTCGAGTTTTTTAATGACAAAATGTCCACCATTCATGGCAGGTGATTTTCCTCTTTCAAAAAAAAGTTCACTTCTAGCGCGTTCACAAAACTTTAGATAGTTTGCATGGTATACTATACCACCAGCATCTGTATCGTCATAATATACTCTAATCTTCATTGAAATCCTTATATGCTATAATAGTAAATGAAAACAACATACTACTATAATTCACCTATTGGAACAATAAAGTTTATTTGTGATAACGAGTTTTTGCTTGAGATGAAGTTTGTAGATGAAGTTTGTAAAAACTGTACAAATTATCCACAAATTGTATCTACATGTAAAGAGCAGTTAAATAAGTATTTTGAAGGAAAGCTCAAAATATTTACTATACCAATAAAGATTGAAACAGGAACTAAGTTTCAAAGAGAAGTGTGGAAAGCTCTGCAGAGTATCCCTTATGGAGAGACTAGAAGTTATAAAGATATAGCAATACAAATCGCTAATCCTAAAGCTGTTAGAGCAGTTGGAGGAGCAAACAATAAAAACCCTATAGGTATAGTTATTCCTTGTCATAGAGTTATTGGTAGTAGTGGAAAACTTGTTGGTTATGCAGGTGGATTAGACAAAAAAGAGATGTTGTTAAAAATAGAAGGAAAAAAATGATAAAACCAAATCATATGGAAAAAGAGAAGATATATAAGACAAAAGATATTATACCAGCACTAAAGTATTATGGAAATAGTTTTGATAAAATAAAAACAAAACATCAAGAACGTGCAAAGGCGATAATTCTTGGGTTTAGAGCTTTTAAATCTGGGTTAAATGAAGAGCAACTTCGTAAAAATATAGAAAAAAAGATAACAGATAGAGATATGACAACTCTACTTGAGTATAAAGAGATAAAAAATATTCGTTCTTGGAGTGTCTCTTCTAAGCTAAAAAAAGAAGAAAAAGAGTTAGAAAGTCTTAGGATATGGTGCATGAGATTGGGTTCTATCGCTCTTTTAGGTGATTTGTCACAAAAAGATATTATAGAGATTGCAAGTAAAACTGAAGATTTAGATTGTACTGTACCAAAAGAGTTTTAAACTCTTTTGGTACTAGATACTAGAGTTCTTTTGCAATATCCAGTCCAAAACCCTTGAGGCCTATGAACTCTTTACCTTTAGATGCAGTAAGTAGTTCTATCTCTTCAATACCAAGTTTCTTAAGTATTTGAGCACCTATACCATACTCTTTTACCTCTTTTTTAGGCGAATTTTCATCATCTAAAAATATCAATACACCACCATTATTTTTCAAATACTCTATAGCCTTTATCATTCCATTGAATTTTTCTGTATTTGTAAAAAGTTTTATATCTGACATAATATTGTGAAATTTTACTGTTGATTTCTTTTTAATATCTCCAAATTGATATACAATATGATGATTATCTTCATGGTCAACCATATCAATACGTTTAGCTTCTGTACCAAGAAATTCTGTTTTAGACTCAGCAATTTCACGTACTAGAGACTCATGTTGCATTCTGTATTCTACAATATCTGAGATGTATACCATATTTAAATTATGTTTTTCACAAAACTTGTCTAAATCATCACGTCTAGCCATTGTGCCATCTTCTTTCATAACCTCACATATAACAGCAGATTCTGTTAGTCCAGCAAGACGACATATATCTATTGAACCTTCTGTATGACCAGTTCTAACCAACGAGCCACCTTTTTTTGCGATAAGTGGAAATATATGTCCAGGACGGACAAGTTCATTTGCACTACTTGCACAATCTGCTAGGATTTTTATAGTCATATCTCTTTCAGCTGCTGAGATACCAGTTGTACACATTCTAGCGTCTACAGATACCGTAAAAGCTGTTTCATGTTGTGAGTCATTGTCTCTTACCATTGGTACTAGTTTTAGTCTCTGTGCTATCTTATTTGATACTGAGACACATATAAGCCCTTTTGCTTCACTAGCCATAAAGTTCACTTTT
This sequence comes from uncultured Sulfurospirillum sp., assembly GCA_964537565.1. GTDB lineage: Bacteria > Campylobacterota > Campylobacteria > Campylobacterales > Sulfurospirillaceae > Sulfurospirillum_A. Next base: position 287 of record CAZIAJ010000061.1, on the reverse strand, counting down.
TCAGGTGTGGAGAAAGTTGCTGGGTATACTAAATCACCCTCATTTTCACGGTCTTCATCATCACACATGACTACCATCTTGCCTTGTTTCATATCTTCTATAGCTTGTTTTACTCTTTGGATTGCTGACATAATCTTCCTAATTCTATAATTTTTATGTATTTTACTAAAAAACCCTTGACAAACAAATAAAAATCGACTATAATTTCACCTCACTTGCATATAGTAAGTATTTAAATGTCGCGGGATAGAGCAGTTTGGTAGCTCGTCGGGCTCATAACCCGAAGG
>CAZIAJ010000060.1:0-9640 GCA_964537565.1 uncultured Sulfurospirillum sp. | reverse complement strand
AAGGAATGCAAGAGATATATCAAAATACTATAAAATTAATAGAAAATATACCAAAAGATTTGTCAAATTTGATTATTGTTGAACGTATGAGTAGCCAAAAAATGCCAGAGAACATTGACGGATATACAATTAAAAAAACAAAAAAATTTGGAAAAAGTACACTTACTTATTACATATAAACATGGAACACCATTTGCTTTGATTGTGTTAACTAAGTCAAAGGAAGATTATGAGATATGTAAGTCTGTTATTCTTACTGTTATTAACTATTACATCATTAAATGCTGAAAAAATTCGAGAGATTGCTAATATTATCGGAGTTAGAGAAAACCAAGTTATAGGATATGGTTTGGTTGTTGGTCTAGATGGTACTGGTGACGGCTCTTCTTCTGCATTTACCATACAATCTATGTCTAATCTTCTACAAACAGTAGGTGTAAAGATTGATCCAAATGCAATTAAATCAAAAAATGTTGCGGCAGTTATGGTTACAGCTTCTCTTCCTGCATTTGCTAGACAAGGTGATAAGATTAACATTACTATTTCTTCAATAGGTGATGCAAAATCACTTGAAGGTGGTACACTTTTAATGACTGCATTAAAAGGTGTAGATGGAAATATATATGCACTTTCACAAGGACCAGTTACTATTGGTGGAAGAAATGGTAAAGGTGGTGGAACAAAAAATCATACAACAGCTGGAACAGTTTTTAATGGTGCAACTATTGAGAGAGAGATTGTGTATGATATATATAATCAAAATTATGCAAAATTAAGCCTAAAAAATTCTAATTTTAAAACAGCAGTTTCCATTCAAAAAGGTATTAATAAATTTTTTCAAGAAGATATAGCAGTAGCTATAGATTCAAGAACTGTAAAACTTATGAAACCAGCAGATAAATCAATGATTGAGTTTTTAGCAAATGTTCTTGAAGTAGATGTTACATATCAAAGAGAACAAAAAATAATTATAGATGAGAGAACAGGAACGATAGTATCTGGTACTGGTATAAAAGTTCAACCAGTTGTTATAACTCATGGAGACATCACTATTAAGATTTCTCCTCAGAGTGAAATTAGTAAAGAGATGTTAGCAAATGGTGTAAATATGAAAGATGGTGTTCATATAAGTGCAAATGAAAATCTTTTAAATATGCAAAATAACCAAATTACAGTAGCAAACTTAACTAGAGCACTTCATAAGCTAGGTGCAAAACCAAAAGATATTATTTCTATTATCGAGAGTATAAAAAGAGCAGGAGCAATTACTGCTAAGTTGGAGGTAATTTAATGGTTGACAATAGTTTAGCATTAATGCAAACAACTTATAGTAATACTCAAACAATTGATGTAAAAAATAGTACTGATGAAAGACTAAAAGAACAAACAGATAAGTTTGAAGCTTTTTTTATAAAAAAAGTTTTGGATATTTCTTTAAAAAATGATAATAAACTTTTTGAAAAAGATGCTGGAGATAAGATTTATAACTCTATGTATAATGATGCAATGAGTAACTCTTTAACTGGTAAATTTGGATTTAGTGAACTACTATATGATTTTTTGAAGGAGGGTCGTTAAAGTTTTTTATTTTTGACCGATATATAGGTATTGAAGTTTGTTTCTTAGTCTAGGATATAGATTTTGGATGAGCTTAAGTAATTTAATATAAAGGTTAGAAATGATTTCAAAAGTTGCAGCTGGTAATTCAGCTTATTTGCAGCAGATAGATTCTAAAAATAAAAAAGAGACTCAATCTGTTGGTAAAACAAAAGAGATGGACAGAGTCGAATCTTTAAAAGAACAGATTCAAAGTGGTGATTATAAAATCGACACGGAAAAAACTGCTCAGGCAATAGCCAAAGATCTGATTTAGTCCTATAACAAAGGACAAATTATGCTATCACACTATCTTAAGACTTCAGTTGAAGATATAGATAATTTAATAGAATTAACCAATAAAGATATAGTAGATATTAAAGAAGCTAAACATGAAAAAATTTTTCAAAGAGCTAAAATCAAACGTGATTTAATAAAATCATTTGAAAACAAAAAATCAATGCTTGATAACGAACTACTGAAGTTAGTAAAAGCTAGTAATAATATTCCTCTTGAAGAAATTTTGAATGACTCACAACAAGAGATGCTTGAAAAAATGAAAGAGAAGCTTCTTTCACTAAAACAAAAAAATAAAGAGTATGCTAGATTTATAGTTGTGGTAAGTGAGTTTTATAATTCATTACTTGATAGTGTTTTTCCAAGGGAAATGGATGGTTATCATAAACTAAATCATAAACCAGCTTCATTTTTAAAAGTAAGAGCTTAGTTATGAGTTTATTTAGTACATTAAATACAGGTGTATCTGGACTATCTGCTTCAGAACTTGCAATTTCAACAACAGGTCATAATATATCAAATGCTGATAACGAATACTACACAAGACAAAGAGTTTCAACAGAAGCTAGTACTCCTTTAAGTACAGTTCCAGGTGATGTTGGGACAGGTGTTAGTGTAACAAGTATTAGTAGAATCCATGACGAATATGTTTTTGGGAGATTAAAAGATAGCTCAAATTCACTCTCATATGACTCATATAATAAAAATACACTTGAAGAGGTAGCAAAATATTTTCCTGATTTAGATGGTGTTGGTGTTAGCGCAGATTTACAAGAGTATTATGCCTCTTGGAATAATTTAGCATCAAATCCTGATGATTCATCACAAAAAATTGCATTGGTAGAGAGTGCGATAAATCTTACAGATAATATAAGTCAATCAAGAGATAGTGTAAGAACACTACAAGACTCTGTTAATAACCAGTTAAAAACAAATTTAGATGAAGTAAATCGTATTGGTGAACAGATAGCACAACTCAATAAAGATATTAGTAGGACAGAAGTAATTGAGCCAAATAGAGCAAATGATTTAAGAGACCAAAGAGATAAATTAGAGTTAACGTTATCAGATTTATTAGATGTTTCTGTTTTTAAAGGTGATATGCAAACAGAAAATGTAATTGACCCAAATTTAACTGACCAAGGAACAGAATACCATATGAATATAGCTGGTAACTCTTTTGTAGATGGATTTACATTTCATCCATTGGAAATTTCAAATGATGGTAATGATAGTAGCTATTATTCTGTATATTCTGTATCTCAAGATGATTCAAAAGTAGAGATAACTGAAAAAATTACAGGTGGAAAAATAGGAGCTATGTTGGACCTAAGAGGTAGAAATATAGATAAAGCAACAGGCTCTTCATATCCAACTGATGGAACTTTACAAGGATATGTTGATGACTTAGATGCTTTTGCTAAAACATTTGTTGAACAAACAAATAATATCTATGCAAGAAGTGCACAACCTAGTATGAATTCATTTTATAATGATGATTTAAAAAGTGATAGCTCCTTGATGAACTATAGTGATAGTTTAGATAAAGGTACATTTGATGTTGTTATGTATGATAATCAAGGACATGAAACTGGTAGAAAAACTATAAGTGTAAATGAGTTAACAACTATGGATGATGGAACCACAAATAGTATAGTTTCTCAATTTAATACAAGTAGTGATGATAATAGTGATAATAATTCATTAAACGATATAGATGATTATTTTAATGCTGTTTATAGTTATGATACAAATACAAATAGAGGGGTTTTAGCTTTTGATGCTAAAGATAGTCTATCAGGATACACCATAGCAATAGAAGATAATGGTACTAATTTTGCAGGTGCAGTTGGTATGAGTGCTTTTTTAGAAGGAGATAATGCTTCAAATATAGGAGTAGTTGCAAAATATAAAGAGGATCCATCTTCTATGAATGCCTATGGTGCCCCGATTGATGGTAATAACGATGTTGCAAATGATATGGTACAAATGCAATATGATAAATTTGATTTTCACAGAGCAAATAATACTACTGTAAATGACACTATAGAAGGGTTTTATCGGTTTACTACAACGCAAATTGCTACTGATGCAGAGAGTGCAGGAAGAAATTATGATACAAGTACAGCACTTTTTAACACTGTAAATGCTGAATTTCAATCTATTAGTGGAGTAAATGTTGATGAAGAGTTAACAGATTTGATGAAGTATCAAGCTTCATATGGAGCAAATGCAAAAGTTATAACAACTATAGATGAAATGTTAAATACACTATTAGGAATTAAGCAGTAGTGAAGTTTCCAATTTTTAGCACAATTTCAATTATAAGTGTACTATTTTTATCTTTTTTTGGATTGTATTTTTATTCAGGTTTAGCATATGAGTTAAATCCAGAAGCGATACTACTACCACCTTCATGGAATTATCCATTGGGAACAGATAGACTTGGTAGAGACTTATTGGCTAGAATTATGGAGGGTGGTAAGATATCTTTAACTATAGGTTTAGTTAGTGCTGTTGTGACTAGTTTGGCTGGTCTTATCATCGGTGTTAGTGCTGGTTTTTTTAAAGGAAAAACTGATAAAACGATTATAGTTTTGATTGATTTATTTCTTACATTTCCAACTTTTTTTCTACTCTTGGCACTCGTTAGTTATGTTAATGCTTCAGTTTGGGTTATTATAGTTGTTATATCAGTTACAGGCTGGATGGGAATGGCTAGGATGATAAGAAGTGAAAGTTTTGCAATCTCAAATGCACCTTTTATTAAAATCTTGAAAATTGGCAAAGTTAACTCTTTAAAAATCATATTAAAGTATTTTACTCCTATACTTGCTCCTATATTTTTTATTAGTTTTACTTTTGGTATTAGTGGCGCTATATTGGCAGAGAGTGGACTTAGTTTTTTAGGAATTGGTATAAATCCACCACAGATAAGCTGGGGAACAATTTTGAGTGAAGGAAAAGAGGTTATAGATATAGCGTGGTGGCTTAGTTTTTTTCCAGGTCTTATGATTTTTATCGTGACTTATTCACTTATAAATATTTCTGATTATCTACAAACAAAAACAGATTCAAAAGAACAGCATGAAACATGAAGTAGCCAAGCTTCTAAAAGAAGAGGCTAAGCAGAGAAATAGTTTTAATGAACTAAGTGTAGATAAACCTGACCCACTTATAGTTGCAAAAAAATATAATGATGAATACATAGCACTTATATGCGCTCTTTTTGCATATGGAAATGCAAGATTGATTGTTAAATTTTTAGAGAGTTTAGATTTTAAGATTTTAGATAATACTCGAGATATTTCAACACAATACTACTATAGATTTCAGTCAAATCAAGATGTAACTGAGTTTTTTAAGACGATGAGATTACTTAAAAGTTCAATTTCTATAGAGAAAAAGTTTAATGAAGGGTATGCTAAAAATAGAAATGTAATGGAGGGATTAACCTCCATCATATCATATATGTATGATTTAAATCCATATCGTTCTCGTGGATATGAGTTTTTAATAGGCAAAATACCTACATCTAAAACAAATTCACCATATAAAAGATGGCATATGTACCTTAGATGGATGGTAAGACATGACAATCTAGATATGGGTCTTTGGAGTAGTGTGAGTAAAAAAGATTTGTTAGTACCTCTTGATACTCATACTTTTAAAGTTGGACAAAAACTTGGATTGGTAAAAAGAAAAAGCTATGATTTTAAAGCAGTTTTGGAGTTAACAGATTCTTTTCGGAAGATAGACTTAGAAGACCCTATAAAGTTTGATTTTGCTCTATATCGTATAGGACAAGAAAAGAAATACAAACTATAGCTATTTGTAGGGCTCAATTAACCAAGCTTTAATGCCAACAAAGGTATAATCACAAAAATTTTACGTGAAGGAAAAATGTAATGGGTGAAGTATTTACATTTCTAGGCCTTATCAGTCACAATCATGAGTTTCTAATCGCTTCTCATATTGTTTTGGTAGGTGTTATAGTTTTAGTTCTTGCAAAGTTGGCAACTAAATCTATGCAGTTAGTTCCAAATGGTGTACAAAACATTATGGAAGCTTACTTAGAAGGCGTTATTGCTATGGGTAAAGATGTTATTGGTGTTGAGTTAGCAAGAAAGTATTTACCTCTAATTGCAACTATAGGATTATTGGTTTTAGTTGGTAACTTGATTGGAATTATCCCAGGTTTTGAATCTCCAACAAGTAACGTTAATATGACTTTAGTTTTAGCAATAGTAGTTTTTATCTATTATAACTACGAAGGTATAAGAGTAAATGGTTTTATTAAGTATTTTGGTCACTTTATGGGTCCTATGAAAATTCTTGCACCTTTAATGTTTCCTATTGAAATAGTTTCTCATCTTTCAAGAATAGTATCTCTTTCATTTCGTCTTTTTGGTAATATCAAGGGTGATGATATGTTTTTGATGGTTATCTTGATGCTTGCTCCTTGGGTAGCACCTATGGTACCTTTTGGACTTTTAACTTTTATGGCATTTTTACAAGCATTTATATTTATGATTCTTACTTATGTATATCTTGCAAGTGCAGTTCAAATAAGTGATCACTAAACGCAATCTATGTTAAAAAAACGTAGTATATATGAAAGACTAATCAGCCTACTTCAAGGAGCCTCATGGGCCCTTGTTGTAATAGGCGCTACAACTTTTTTTACTACATTATATCCCTTTGGGTTTATTACCGCTTTATTAGGTGCTTTTATAGGCTCTCTTGGAGGCCTTTTTTTTGTTGTATTTTTTGAAATAGCACATCAGCAGAGTGAAAAACTAGCGGAGATAAAAAAGCAGACAAAATTGCTTGAGAAATTAGTAGATGAAAAGCTACTTAATAACTGATCCATCTTTTTACACTTCTAACCCAAATATATTTTCAAATAAACTATTATATACGATAGAAAACAAATCTCCAGATTTTATCTGTATTCGAGATAAAAAAACTAAGAATTATGAAAAGATAGCTTTATCTGTAAAAAAAAGTATAAATCATCCAAAAATATTGTTGCATACTGATTTTAAACTCGCTTATAAGTTAGGCTTTTATGGTGTTCATCTACCCTCAAGTAGATTTGAAGATATAAAAAAAGCAAAAGATTTTGGATTATATGTTGTGGTTTCTACACATACTTTAGAAGAAGCTTTACATGTAGAAAAACTTGGAGCTGATTTTATCACTTTTAGTCCTATATTTTATACTCCAGATAAAGGAATACCCAAAGGTTTAGAGAAGTTAAAAGAAATAAATGATAAAATAGATATAGATTGTTTCGCTCTTGGCGGAATTTTAGAATATGAGCAGATTCAAGCTTGTAAAGATACAGGTGTGTATGGATTTGCTTCAATTCGATATTTTATAAAACAAGGTAACTAAATGAAATTTGAAGTTGTTATTGGACTTGAAGTTCACACACAATTAAATACAAAAACAAAAATATTTTGTTCATGTCCAACAAGTTTTGGAGATGAGCCTAACACAAATGTATGCCCAGTATGTTTAGCACTTCCAGGAGCATTGCCAGTTTTAAATGTAGAAGCTGTAAAAAAGTCAATAGCATTTGGAACGGCAATTGGTGCAACTGTACATAAAAAATCAATTTTTAATCGTAAGAACTATTTTTATCCAGATCTTCCAAAAGGCTATCAGATAAGTCAATTTGAGATTCCTATTGTTGAGGGTGGTTCAGTTGTTATAGACTTTGAAGATGGTAGTCAAAAAACAATAGGTGTAACTAGAGCTCATCTTGAAGAAGATGCTGGTAAAAATACTCACTATGGAGCATATAGTCATGTTGATTTAAACCGTGCAGGAACGCCATTACTTGAGATAGTAAGTGAACCAGATATGAGAAATGCAGATGAAGTAATAAGGTATTTAAAAAAGGTTCATGCAATTTTAAGATATTTGAATATTAGTGATGCCAATATGCAAGAGGGTAGCTTTAGGTGTGATGTCAATATATCTATTCGTCCAGAGGGGGATGAAAAACTTTATACAAGAGCAGAGATAAAAAACTTAAACTCTTTTAAATTTATACAAAAAGCTATTGAGTTCGAAATACAAAGACAAACTGAAGCTTGGGAAGATGGAGTATATGAAACAGAAGTAGTTCAAGAGACTAGACTTTATAATCCAGAAAAAGATGAGACTAGAAGTATGAGAGGTAAAGAAGATAGTGCAGAGTATCGTTACTTCCCAGACCCAGATTTACTTCCTGTAATAATTCCTGATGATATGATGGAAAAATATACAAAAATACCAGAACTTCCTGATGAAAAAAAGAAGAGATTTGTTAGTGAATATGGCATAAAAGAGTATGATGCAATGGTTATTACAGCTTCAGTTGAGATGGCAAATTTTTATGAAACTATGATAAAAGAAGGTGCTGGAGCTAAGATGAGTACAACTTGGCTTACTGTTGAGCTTTTAGGACGTCTTGATAGTGGAGTTACTGTTGTAACATCTCCAGTAGATGCAGTAAAACTTGGAACTTTAGTAAAACGCATTGAAGATGGAACGATAAGTGGAAAAGCTGGAAAAGAAGTTTTAGATTATATTATGGATAATGATATTAGTATAGATGAAACTATTGAAAAACTTGGGCTTAAACAAGTTAGTGATGATGGAGCAATATTAGAACTTATAGATGAAATCATAGCTAAAAACATGGATAAAGTAGAAGAGTATAGAAGTGGGAAAGAAAGACTTTTTGGCTTTTTTGTGGGGCAAACTATGAAAGCAAGTAAAGGTACTGCAAATCCTGCTAAAGTCAATGAATTACTAAAACAAAGGCTGGGATAATATAAAATGCTAGCAAAGTTAATTATCTCTTTTGCATATTTTTTAGACTCTTCAAAGAGTTATAAAAGAGTAAAAAACTTTGCTTTTGATATTTTAGAAAATGAAAAATCAAGAATAAAGCCATATTTTGATGCATTTATCATTTTTTTAGTTTTATTGACAGTATCTATATTGATTTATGATATAGCTCATCATCTCTCATATCACTTTGAAATTATAGAAAATATAGCAGTATCTGTATTTATTTTTGAGTGGTTAGGTAGATTTTGGATTCATGATAATATACGATATAACATTATAAAATATCATAAGAAAAATGTAGAAGATGGTACAGATATACGTTTAATAGAAATTTTAAAGATGATTATTGTCCAAAAAGTTAAATATATATTTTCACCAATGTCAATTATTGATCTTCTTGCGATTCTCCCAACATATAGACCTCTTAGAATTTTAAGAATATTTTTGATTTTTAGATTATTGAAAATATTTAGATATACAAAAAGTTTAAATACATTTTTTAAAGTTTTTAGTGATAAAAAATTTGAATTTAATTTTCTATTTCTCCTTGCTATTTTTGCAGTGTTTATGTCAGCAACAATTATGTATGTATTTGAAGGTATTGGTAACAATCCTAATATAAAATCATATTTAGATGCTATATACTGGTCTATTATAACGATTTCGACTGTTGGTTATGGAGATATAACACCTGTCACTTTTACAGGAAAGGTAATCACACTATTTTTGGTAGGCGGTGGTTTTATGATACTTGTTCTTGCTACTTCTATAGTAACGAATGCTTTATCAGATAAGATGGAGATGGTAAGAGAAAATAAACTTCTATCTCAAGCAAATAAATTGTCTAATTTGATTGTAATTTTTGGATTTGGAAGAATGGGTATGGCTTTAGCAAATG
>CAZIAJ010000059.1:0-9711 GCA_964537565.1 uncultured Sulfurospirillum sp. | reverse complement strand
CTATTATATAGTTCCACAATATCAAAAATCATTCTTGAAACTGTCTTTTTTCCTATCTCACTTATATCATATCTTGGATTGTATTCTGCGATATCTACTAGCTTTATTTTATCTTTATACTTTTCAAAAAGGTAATCCAAAATCTCATACACTAAACCAATCTCCACTCCCCTACTCGCCATTGCACTCACAGCAGGAACTTGATGAGCAGGAAAAACATCAGTATCTATAGTTATATAAATATACTTTTTTTGTTTTAAAAAATTATCTAATTTTGATTTTATCTCTTCAAAATACATATAAATCATCTTAGTATCTAAAATATACTCTACATGTAAATCATCTGCTTTTTTAAACAAGGCCTTTGTATTGGCTACTTTTGAGATACCTAAACAAATATAATTAAACTCTTTACATATAGAAGCTATCTGAGCAAAAGGAGTACCTGATGTTGCCATATCATCTTCACGCAAATCGAAATGTGCATCAAAGTTTATGATAGCAATATCATCTTTTAGATGATTATATACTCCTATAAAGCTACCGAATGCTACTTCATGTCCACCACCAAGAACGATTGGAAAGTGATTGTTTTTCAAAAGTGCTGTTATATGTGAGGCCAACTCTTCTTGCGATTTTTCTAAATCTTTATCTTCAACTACTTTTCCACAGTCGTAAAGTCTAGAATTCAGATGCCATGCAAAGCTACCCATAGCCTTTTTTAACTCATCTGAGCCATCTTTTGCCCCTGCTCTACCCTTGTTTCTTTTAACTCCTTCATCACACTCAAAACCTAAAAGTGCAACTCCTCTTTCTTGCTCATAAGGATACTCTAAAAACTCTATCTTCTCATGCCATCGTTTTCCAAGTTCTCCATCTCTCTCATCTACTCTTCCACTCCATAAAGTAGGATTTGGTTTACTATACATCTACCACCTCTCCATTTTGTATGCTAAGAAACACGCTAGTAGGTCTAAAAGAGCAAATTAAGTCTCTTGGGTGTTCCACATCCCAAATCACAAAATCAGCATCTTTACCCTCTTCTAAGCTTCCTTTCGATTTTTCAAGCCCTAAAGCTTTGGCTGAGTTGATAGTAACTGCCCTAAAAACCTCGTCAACCCTAAGCTCGAAGATAACACTAGACATATTCATCATCAGTTGCAATGAACACAGTGCTGAAGTACCAGGATTTAAATCTGTTGCTATTGCTATAGGTACATTGTATTTTCTAAAAAGCTCTATTGGTGGCATTTTTGTTTCACGTAAGTAGTAGTAAGCCCCAGGAAGTAAAACTGCTACTGTACCACTCTTTGCCATATCTTTTATGCTATTTTCATCTATGTATTCAAGATGATCGCTTGAGAGTGCTTGGAACTTACAAGCCAATTTTGTAGCTCCCATCATACTAAATTGTTCTGCATGAACCTTTACATGTAGACCTAAACTCTTAGCTTTTTTAAACACTTTTTCAGTCTGTTTAAGGTCGAAAGCCAAGTGTTCAGTATAGATATCTACTGTGTCTACATGTAGAGCCATTTTTGGCATCATAGTTTCACAAACGTACTCTATGTAGTCATCTGCTCTGTTTTTATACTCAGGTGGAACCGCGTGAGCTCCTAAAAATGTCTTTACAATCTTGATAGGAAAATCATCTTCAAGTTTTTGCATGATTTTTAGCATCTTAAGTTCACTCTCCAAGTCCAAACCATAGCCAGTTTTTATCTCTATAGTTGTTACACCCTCTTTTATAAGTGCTTTTAATCTTTTTGCTGAACTCTCATAAATCTTTTCAAAACTCTCTTCTCTTGTACTTTTTATGCTAGCAACTATACCACCACCACTCTTAGCAATCTGGGCATAACTATCGCCATTGAGTCTTCTTTCAAATTCGCTAGTTCTGTTTCCTCCATAAACTAAATGAGTGTGGCAGTCTATAAGAGAGGTTGTAATAAGTCTGTTTTGAACATCATAAATATCTCTACATGTAAGCTTGTCAAAGTTTTTCATGCTATCAATCTTAGCTATCTTTCCATCTTTTATGGCTATAAAAAAGTCATCATTTATCTCAGTTTTACCATTTTTATCTAGTTTTGTTACTCGTGAGTTTATGTATACTTTATCGTAATTTAGCATAGTTTCTCCTATTTGTATCTACAATTAAATCAATTGTCTATAACATTATACTACATTTTGAGAAGTTTTTTCTCTTCTTCGAGTAAAAGAAAACGCCACTTGGCACTTTCGATGTCAAGTTTTAAACTACCGATGCTAACTCTCTTCAAGTCTAAAACCTTCAAAGGTGTTCCAAATTTTGGGTCGCTCATAGCCCCAAAAAGCCTACGAATATGCCGGTTTTTACCTTCGTCTACTATTACTCTAAGCCTAGTTTTTGCACCACCAAAGCTTATCTTTTCTACATCAAGCGCTTTAAGTATGCCATACTTACTGTCCACACCTTTCATAGCCATCTCTATATGTTCATCTGTTACATGACCCCTAACCCAGATTTCATATACTTTCGTACAACTTCCTGGTTTAGTTAAAGCATTGTTTATTTGACCATCAGTTGTAAAAAGTAAAAGTCCTTTAGAATCTAAATCAAGCCGCCCAATAGGCATCCACCCATCACTAAAAGCCCAGTCAGGCAAAATATCATAAACAGTTTTTCGCCCTAAATCATCAGAACGTGTGACTAGGTAGCCTTTTGGTTTATATAATGCTAATAGTTTTGAATGTTTAATATTTTTCATATTTTATGACTTTTGTTTTTATAAAAATTATAGCATAAATTTAATTAGTTAATTGTATTGACAATTAATTCAATTGTCTATATAATATACTCAGAAGTTAAAATATAAAGGATAAAAAATGAGTACAAAAAGAGTCATAAAAGCCGACACAGACACGAAGTTAAGTGCTAAGTCTTGGTTAACAGAAGCACCACTTAGAATGCTAATGAACAATCTTGACCCTTCTATTGCGGAGCATCCTGAGGATTTGGTTGTTTATGGAGGAATTGGTAAGGCTGCTAGAAATTGGGAGTGTTATGATGCTATCGTTGAGACTCTAAAGAGACTTGAGAATGATGAAACTCTTTTAGTTCAGTCTGGTAAGCCTGTGGGAGTTTTTCAAACTCATGAAAATGCACCTCGCGTACTCATAGCAAACTCAAACATTGTTCCTCACTATGCAAACTGGGAGACCTTTAATGAGCTAGATAAAAAAGGTCTTATGATGTACGGTCAAATGACAGCAGGATCTTGGATATATATTGGAAGCCAAGGCATAGTACAAGGTACTTATGAGACTTTTGTATCTATGGGGAAAAAACACTTTGGTGGAGATTTGAGTGGCAAGTGGATACTTACTGGTGGACTTGGCGGCATGGGTGGAGCTCAGACTTTGGCTGCTACTATGGCTGGGGCTAGTATGATTGCTGTTGAGTGTGATGAGACTCGCATAGACAAAAGACTTGAAACTGGGTATTGTGATTATAAAGCATATAGTTTTGATGAGGCTAAAAAGATCATACAAAATAGTGATAAACCAATATCTGTTGGTTTACTTGGAAATGCAGCAGAAGTTTTTCCTGAGATACTAAAAAGCGACTTCTTGCCTGACGCGGTAACTGACCAAACAAGTGCTCATGACCCTTTAAATGGCTATCTACCTGTTGGCTGGGATATGGATAAAGTAAGAGAGCTTAGAGTAAGCAATCCTGAACTTGTAGTAAAAGAAGCGAAGAAGTCTATGGCTTTACATGTAGAGGCTATGTTAGGTTTTCACAAAAAAGGAATCCCTACATTTGACTATGGTAACAACATAAGACAGATGGCTCTTGAAGAGGGAGTGAAAAATGCGTTTGATTTTGAGGGGTTTGTACCTCTTTATATAAGAGATCTGTTTTGTGAAGGAACTGGACCTTTTAGATGGGTAGCTTTAAGTGGTGACCCAGAAGATATCTATAAAACTGATGCTAAAATGAAAGAGCTATTTCCAGATAATAAGCCACTTCATAGTTGGTTAGATCAAGCTAAAGAGAAAATACAGTTTCAAGGGCTTCCTGCTCGTATCTGTTGGATTGGGGCTGGTGAGAGAGCAAAAGCTGGTCGAGCATTTAATGAGATGGTTAAAAATGGGGAGCTTAAAGCTCCTATTGTAATCGGTCGTGACCATTTGGATAGTGGCTCTGTTGCTTCTCCAAATAGAGAGACTGAAGGCATGAAAGATGGTAGTGATGTAGTAAGTGACTGGGCATTTTTAAATGCACTTTTAAACACGGCAAGTGGGGCTACTTGGGTTAGCTTGCATCATGGTGGTGGTGTTGGTATGGGATTTTCCCAGCACGCTGGAGTAGTTATAGTAGCTGATGGAACTCCTCAAGCAGACAAAAGGCTTCAAAGAGTACTTACAAATGACCCTGCAACTGGTGTCATGCGTCATGTTGATGCGGGTTATGATATAGCAATAAACAAAGCAAAAGAGCAGAACTTAGACCTGCCAATGATGAAAGGACAGATTAATGTTTAAATTGCATATAGTACCAGGAAAACTTACACTTCAAGATATAAGAAGAGTTAGAAATGAGCAAACTTTTGTGACGCTTGATGAGAGTGCAGTAGATAAGATAGCAAAAGCACAAGAGACTATACTAAAAATAGTAGATGAAGATAGAACAGTTTATGGTGTAAACACAGGTTTTGGGCTTTTGGCTAACACTAAGATAAAAAAAGAGGACTTAGAAGACTTGCAACGTCGTATTGTACTCTCTCACTCTGCTGGTATGAGTGATTACATTAGTGATGCTACTGTAAGACTTATGATGATACTTAAAGTTAACTCTTTAAGTCTTGGATTTTCTGGGATAAGGCTTGAAGTGATAGAGACTTTGATGGAACTTGTAAACAAAGAGGTTTACCCTTGTGTTCCTAAAAAAGGCTCAGTTGGAGCTAGTGGAGATTTAGCTCCTTTAGCTCATATGAGTGCGATTTTACTAGGTTACGGCTACGTTAGATACCAAGGTAAAATTTTAGAAGCCAAAGAGGGGCTAAAAATCGCTGGGTTAGAGTCTATCACGCTAAGAGCTAAAGAAGGGTTGGCACTTTTAAATGGTACTCAACTCTCAACTACTTTTGGATTAGAAGGACTTTTTTATGCGGAGGATCTATTTGCAAGTGCAATTGTAACTGGTTCTATGACTACTGAAGCAGTTCTTGGTAGTCGTGCACCATTTGATGATAGAGTTCACACTATAAGAGGTCATAAAGCTCAAGTAGATACTGCAAAGCTTTACCGTGATATGCTCGAAGAAAAAAGTGAAATCTCTCTTACTCACATAAACTGTGATAGAGTTCAAGATCCCTATTCTATTCGTTGTCAACCTCAAGTGATGGGTGCTTGCCTCAATCAGATAAGAAACTCAGCTGAAACTCTTTTGACTGAAGCAAATGGTGTGACAGACAATCCTCTTATTTTTGTGGATGAAGCAGATGTCATTAGTGGTGGTAACTTCCACGCTGAACCTATCGCTTTTGCTAGTGACAACCTCGCACTTGCTATAAGTGAGATTGGTGCATTGAGTGAGCGTAGAATGGCTCTGCTTGTTGATAAACATCTTTCTCAACTTCCTCCATTTTTAGTAAACAATGGTGGGATTAACTCTGGTTTTATGATAGCTCAAGTAACTTCAGCAGCACTTGCTAGTGAAAACAAAGCTCTTGCACATCCTAGTAGTGTGGATTCTCTTCCTACTTCTGCTAACCAAGAAGACCATGTAAGTATGGCTACTTATGCTGGTCGTCGCTTAAAAGATATGGCTGAAAATACAGCAGGTATCTTAGGGATTGAGCTTTTAGCTGCTGCACAAGGTATGGATTTTAGATCTCCAAATAAGTCTACATGTAATATAGAAGAAGCAAAACAGATAATCCGTGATGAGGTAACTTTTTATGATGAGGATAGATACTTCACAGATGATATAGAAAAGGCAATAAAAATTGTAAGTTCAGGTGTCTATAATAAGTTTTTAGATAAAAATTTAGTACCAAGTTTTTAAAGGCGAATAATGGCAAAACAACCACTTTTTGAAGATATAAAAGATAGTATAAAAAAACAGATTGATGATGGAGTTTACAGAGTTGGAGATAAAATACCAACTGAGATGGAGCTTGCAAAGACATTTAAAACAAGCAGACAGACAGTAAACAAAGCATTGAGAGATTTAGTTTTAGACGATATCATCGAAAGATTTCCAAGAAGTGGCTCTTTTGTCAAAGAAAAAGTTGCACAGAGTTCTATACTTGATTTGAAAAATATAGCTGATGAAGTAAGAGAAAGAGGCAATACATACTCAAATGAACTTGTATGCCTAAACAAGATAAAAGCTAGTGAAAGCATAGCAAAAATCCTAAGAGTTGTAAAAGACCAAGAGCTATACATATCTCAAATGATTCATAAAGAAAATGGAGTACCTGTAAGGTTTGATACAAGATACATAAAACCCTCTTCTGCTCCAAATTATATAAACCAAAGCTTTAAAAACATAACTCCTGCACAATTTTTAAAACAGAACTGCCCAGTAGAAAAAGTAGAAAATACTATCGAAGCTGTAATAGTAAACAATGAAATACAAGAGTACCTCAAAATATCTAAAAATGAGCCTTGTCTAAAAATCTCAAGAGTAGTGACTTCAAAAGGTAAAATTGCTAGTTATTCTAAACTATATTACCCTAGTAGTAGATATAAGCTTAACTCCTCTTTCGAATCTAACTAATCTATACTATTTTACTTGTGTATTAAAAGTCCTAAATTTAGGCTATCAAAGCAGGAGTCATATTTATTTATAACTTTATCTATCAATTTACTTGACATTAATTTAAAATTACTCTATACTTTCAACATAAAATCTAAAAGGACACACAAATGACACAAGAAACTTTAGCTTTACACCATGGATACGACCAAGAGCATACAGGAGCTATGGCTGTACCACTTTACCAAACCACTGCTTATGATTTTAAATCTGCTGAGACTGCTGCAAATCGTTTTGCACTTAAAGAGCTTGGACCAATCTACACAAGATTAAACAATCCTACAACAGAAGTTTTTGAAAATAGATTTGCTGCAGTTGAGGGTGGAGAAGCTGCTTTAGCAACTGCTAGTGGTCAATCTGCTATATTTTTTAGTGTTGCAAACTTGGCTGAAGCTGGCGATAACATCGTAGTTGCAAAAAAAGTATATGGTGGTTCTACTACTCTTCTTACACATACTCTTAAAAGATTTGGTATAACTGCAAAAACTTTTGATAGTGATAACGCAGATGATTTGGAAGCTCTTATAGATGACAAAACAAAAGCAATCTTTTTTGAGTCACTCTCTAACCCACAGATTGCTATACCAAATATTAATAAAATTGTTGAGATTGCAAATAGACACAATATAGTAACTATTTGTGACAACACAGTAGCAACCCCCATACTATTTCAACCATTTTCACATGGGGTAGATGTTACAGTTCATAGTACAAGTAAGTACACAACAGGACAAGGGCTCGCACTTGGTGGCATCTTGGTTGCTAGAAATGGGCTCAATGAAAAACTAATTGGCAATGAGAGATACCCACAATTTAATGAACCAGATGAGAGCTATCATGGACTTGTTTATGCTGATCTTCCTTTTCCATTGTTCACACTAAGAGCTAGATTGTCTCTTCTTCGTGACATAGGTGCGACTCCTGCTCCTTTTAACTCTTGGTTGCTGATTCAAGGCTTGGAAACTTTACCAGTAAGGATTAAACAGCACTCAAATAATGCATTAGAAGTAGCAAGATACTTAAATGCTCATACAAAAGTAAAAAAAGTATCTTACCCAGGCCTTAAAGATGATGCTCAACATACTAGAGCAACAAAATATTTTAAAAATGGGTTATCATCAGGACTTCTTAGTTTTGAAGTAGAAGATTTTGACACTGCTAAAAACATTTTAAATAGTACAAAACTTTTTTCAGTTGTTGTAAACATAGGTGATTCAAAGTCAATAATAACTCACCCAGCTAGTACAACACACATGCAAGTTCCAGCTGATGAACTTGAAGCATCTGGCATCAAACAAGGATTGATTCGCCTAAGTATTGGTCTTGAAAATCCAACTGATTTGATAAAAGATTTAGAGCAGGCAATAGGATAATGTCTCTCTTATCTACTAAAGGTATATATGGACTAAGTGCTATGTATGAGCTATCTCTTATGCAAGATGACAAACCAATACAGATAAAAGAGATAGCTAAGAAAGCTAATATTCCTCAAAACTACTTAGAACAACTTCTAGTAGTTTTGAGGCGTGCTGAATTGGTAAATAGTGTGAGAGGTGCTTCTGGTGGTTACTTTTTAGCTAAAAAAGCAGAAGATATTACTGTAAAAGATATATTGATTGCACTTGAGGGAGATTTGAAAGTAACTCAACAATCTATAAACAATCCAGTTTTAGAACTTTTTTATAAAGAGAGTAATAAAAATATAGAAGCTATTTTTGAGATAACTTTAAATGAACTACAAGAGTATCAAAATAAAATTTCGGAGCAACTAAATTATAGTATTTAAGGATAAAAAATGAAATACGCAAAAAATATAACAGAGCTTATAGGCAATACACCACTAGTAAAACTAAATAAAATATCAGATGAAACAGGCAGCACAATTTTAGGAAAATGTGAATTTTTAAATCCTACTCATTCAGTGAAAGACCGCATTGGGTATAACATGATAAAAGATGCTTTTAATAAAAAACTTATAGATAAAAATAGTGTTATCATAGAACCTACAAGTGGTAACACGGGAATTGGACTTGCAGCAGTTTGTGCTAGTTATGGGCTTAAATTAATTCTTACAATGCCAAGTTCAATGAGTGTAGAAAGAAGAAAACTTCTTTTAGCTTTAGGGGCTAAACTTGTTCTCACTGAGCCACAATTTGGTATGAAAGGTGCTGTTGAAAAAGCAAATGAGCTAGCACTTGAAACACAAAACTCATATGTGCCTCAACAGTTCAACAATGGTGCAAACCCAGCTATACATGTAGAAACAACAGCCGAAGAGATTTGGAATGATACAGATGGTAAAATAGATGTTTTTATAGCAGCTGTTGGAACTGGTGGAACACTCACCGGTGTTGGAACTACTCTTAAAAAGAAGAATCCAAATATCAAAATTATAGCTGTTGAGCCTGACCTCTCACCAGTACTAAGTGGAGGAAAACCAGGTCCTCACAAAATACAAGGAATTGGTGCTGGTTTTATTCCTACTATTCTTGATACCAATGTATTTGATGAAGTTCTTCAAGTAAGTTATGAAGATGCTGTTAAAACATCTAGAACATTGGCAAAAAAAGAGGGACTTCTAGTTGGTATCTCAAGTGGAGCAAATGTATATGCAGCAAAGCTAATAGCTTCAAAACCTCAATTTAGAGGGAAAAATATAGTTACAATTCTTTGTGATACTGGGGAAAGATATCTAAGTAGTGGACTTTATGAGTAGGATATATAACTTCTAACATTTTATAGATGTAACAAATAAGGTACAAATATGCAACGGTTGACCTCACCAATAGGTTTTCAATTGGTGCTATGTTTGTTATGTCTTTAATGCTTGATATATCATATAAACACCAAATACAATTCCACCACCATAAATGATAAAATAACTTATTGCACCTAAAGTA
>CAZIAJ010000058.1:0-9785 GCA_964537565.1 uncultured Sulfurospirillum sp. | reverse complement strand
AATATAAGATTATAAATTCTTTTTGTATCAACTTTTATATAAAGTCAATTAATAATCACATTTATACCAATTTGTATAATCGTCCCAAATTAATGTATTTTTATACAGACTAACTCCTTTTACATTTGGAGTAGTGCCCTCAGTATCTGCTATTCGCAATTGGATGTTATCTCCACTTACATTTTCTACATATGCAGTAATTGTTATTGATAAAAATAGGGCCATTGTTCCATCCATACATACTTTATCTCCTCTATACTTTTTAGAATAAAAAGAGTCATTTTTTCTTTTTCGAGCTTTTTGGGCTTCAAGTCTCGATTTTTCTGCTCTTTTTTAAAAAAATAAAATTATATTAAAAATATACTATTTTGTCACTTAATATATTTTCTAGCTCTTTTATACTTTCTTCAGTAAAGACATTTATGCCATTATCTTTTAATAACTTTGCACATATCCCATCACCTTCAATTAAAGTATGAGAAAATGTACCATCATAGATTTGATTGCTTCCACAAGATGGACTACGGGACTTCATTATTGCATATTTTATTTTGTTTTGTTTACAAAGTTTTAAAGTTTTTTTTGCACCCTTTTGAAAAAAATAGGTCTTATCTTCACCATCTTGATTTATTGCTTTGTTATCAATAATTTCAACTGGGATTCTTGGTGTAGGTAATCCACCTTCCACTTCTGGACAAAAAGGAACTAACATATCTAAATCATATAGCTTTTTTATAAATGAGTTATTTAAAATTGAGTTATTACTACCATCATATTTAACATTTTGTCCAAGTAGACAAGCACTTATAAGAATTTTTTGAGTTTTCATTTAAAGAAGGTACAAAGAGAAGTAAAACTTCTCTTTGTATAGTAAAGCTGACGATTAACGCTTGCTGAACTGTGGAGATTTTCTTGCTTTTTTTCTACCAAATTTCTTACGCTCAACTGTTCTTGAGTCACGAGTAAGAAGACCTAGTGGTTTAAGAGCAGCTCTAAACTCAGGATCCATAGAAGCTAATGCTTTAGAGATTCCGTGTCTTAGTGCTTCAGCTTGAGCAGAATATCCACCACCAAGAGTTGAAGCTTTGATATCAAAGTTTGCTATTTGTCTAGTTACTTCAAGTGGCTGACGAACTTTCATCTTGATAGTCTCATGACCACCTAACCATCCATCTAAATCAAGTCCATTAACGATAATATTACCAGAACCTGGTGCTACCCATACCTTAGCGATTGCAGTTTTTCTTTTACCTGTTGCGTATACTTTTGCCATTATTTATCTCCTGCTACTTGTGCAGTATGAGGATGCTCACTACCTGCATAAACTTTAAGTTTTTTTATCATATCTTTTGCAAGATTTGTTTTAGGAAGCATACCACGAACTGCTAATCTATATAGCTTAGCTGGGTTATTTTCTAAAAGGTCTGCAAGTTTATCACTTCTAACACCACCAAAATATCCAGTGTGTCTATAGTACTCTTTAACATCTAACTTATTA
Source organism: uncultured Sulfurospirillum sp. (assembly GCA_964537565.1). Classification (GTDB taxonomy): domain Bacteria; phylum Campylobacterota; class Campylobacteria; order Campylobacterales; family Sulfurospirillaceae; genus Sulfurospirillum_A. The sequence goes on along the minus strand of CAZIAJ010000058.1, from coordinate 8,287 downwards.
CCACTAAACTCTACTTTCTCTGCATTGATTACGATAACAAAGTCACCACAATCAACATTTGGAGTAAAACAAGGCTTGTGTTTACCTCTTAGAAGTGTTGCAACTTCTGTAAGAACTCTACCGAATCTCTTACCAGCAGCATCAACAACGATCCAGTCGCGTTGCACTTCACTAGATTTCATTGATTTAGTCAATTTCATTCTAATTACCTTTTTATTTTATTATCATCTTTTCAAGGAGCAAAGCCCCTTAAAAATTCACGCTCTACTAAAGCACAACCTTTCGGTCATAAATTCAATTGAACTTTTTGAGAAGGAAGTATAGGTAAATTATACTTAAACTAAGTTGAATTTTAGCTTCTTGTAAGTTTTATGAAAAATTAAACTTTAATTTTAAAATGTTATAATAAATGCCTAATCAAAAACAAGAATGGAGTATATCATGAAACTATTAAAAGTTATCCTTATAGTTGGACTTTCTGTCTTAGCATTAAATTTATCTGCTGCCGATACAAGAATCACTTATAAATCAGCAAAATCAACATCCTCTTACTATCAGATGGCTGTACAAGTTGGTGAAAACATCAACAAAGTAACAAACGGAAAAATTGTTCTTACTATAGAAGAGTCTCAAGGCTCAGTTCAAAATGTTAAAGAAGCTAGAAAAAGAAAAGGAAACTATGTCTTTACAACTCCTCCTGTTTTGGTAAAACTAGCAGTTAAGGGAAAGGCTATGTTTAAAAAAGACAATCCTAAAGACTATAAAATTATTCGTTCTTTAGTTCCAATCCCTTTTTTAACTATGCACATGGTTGTAAGAGCTGATAGTGGAGTTAAAACTTATAGTGATTTAGCAGGAAAAAGTCTTTTGATAGGCAAAGGAAGCTTTGGTGCGAAAGAGGCTGCTAAGTATATCAAACTTTTTGGACTAGATGGAAAAGTAAAACTAATTGGAGCTGAACTTTCAGGAGCAGTAGCTGCTCTTAAAAATGGTCAAATAGATGGTTTTGCAACAGCAGGTTCATATCCAGCACCAAATGTTATAGAAGCAGCAGCAAGTACAAAAATCAATATTTTAAGTATGAGTGATGAACAAATCAAAAAAACTAAAAGAGATAAACTTATCATACCAGCTGGAACTTATGCTGGTGTAGATAAAGATGTTGTAACTACTACTCTACCCGTTGGAGTTTACACTACTACAAATATGGATGAGCAAACTGCCTATGAGTTCACAAAAGCATTTTGGGAATCAAAAAGTAACCTAGAAAAGCAGAGTACCTGGTGGAAAGCAATCACAACTGCCAACTTAAGTATGTTTAACACAAAACTACACAAAGGTGCTTTAAGATACTACAATGAAATTAAAGCAAATATTCCTTCAAAACTAAAATAAATATGTTAAACAAGGAGAAGAAGCTACAACCAAATCTATATTTGATTGTAGCTATCCTTGCTGTTCTAACAGTAGGATTTCATATATACCTGATTTTTACAGGTCTTATGCCAAATCTAGTAACTAGACCACTACATTTGGCATTGGTTCTACCTTGGATATTTTTATTTACTAAAGATGAATCTAAAACTACCATATATATAGGATATATTTTATTAATCTTATCTCTATTTTCATCTTTTTATATCATACTTAATCACATAGATTTAGAAGACCAATATGGTTCTTTAGAAAACCCTTTACAATACTTCGTAGCTATAACTCTTATCATAAGTGTTTTAGAAATGGCAAGACGCTCTGTAAAGTTAGCTCTACCTACAACCGCTCTCATAGCACTTTTATACGGCTTATTTGGTCACTATATACCAGGGAATTTTGGACACCAAGAGATTCCTATCGATAGCTTTTTAGGAACATTGGTTATAGCAGAAGGTGGAATATATGGAAGCCTAACAGGTATATCTGTAAATGTTGTTGCAGTTTTTGTAATACTAGGAGCTTTTGTTGGTGTTGGTGAAGGAGGCAATGCTTTTATGTCAATGTCAACTAAGTTAGCAGGGAAATTACGTGGAGGAGCAGCCAAAGTTTCTGTTTTAGCATCTGCATTTTTTGGCTCAATCTCAGGCTCTGCTTCTGCAAATGTAGCTTCAACTGGAGCTTTTACAATCCCAACTATGAAAAGACTAAAGTATCCTAGTAGTTTAGCAGGAGCAGTCGAGGCAGTCGCAAGTACTGGTGGTCAAATTATGCCTCCTCTTATGGGAGCAGGTGCATTTATAATGGCTGAACTTTTAGGAGTTAAATACACAACGATTATGAGTGCTGCGATATTTCCATCTATACTGTTCTTTTTTACAGTATGGATTGGTGTTGATATTTTCGCAAAAAAATACAACTTAGTTGCGATGAAGGATAATGACATACCCACTTTTAGCATAGTCATTAAACTAGCACCATTTTTTCTAATACCATTTGGTTCTTTACTTATTGCACTAATTGTTATAGGAAAAACACCTCAATACTCTGCAGCTTTATCAATATTTGCCAGTATATTTTTACTTCTAGTAGATAGAGATTGGAATTTTTCACTTAAAAAATGGTTTGAGTTATTTATAAAAGGCTGCATTGTTGCATCTAAACAGATATCTGTAATAGCTTCTATTATCATCTGTGCTGGTATCATAATTGGTGTTTTAAATCTAACTGGTGTAGGAGTTAAAATAACATCTGCCATACTAGTTCTCTCAGGAGGACACCTTTGGGTTGCTCTTCTCTTAACTGCATTAGCATGTCTAATCTTAGGTATGGAAGTTCCAACAACTGCTGCTTATATAATATGTGTTTCAGTTGCAGGTCCAATTCTGCAAGAGTATGGACTTTCTGCCTTGCAAACTCATCTATTTATCTTTTGGTTTGCACTACTCTCAACCATAACACCCCCAGTTTGTGGTACTGTTTTTATAGCTGCTGGTATGGCTGAAACTCACTGGCTAAAAGTTGCTTCAAAAGCTATGCGTTTGGGAGTTGGCTTATATATAATTCCTATTGCTTTTATAACAAATCCTTACCTTATATATCCAAATGAGCACTTGTTTCTAGCAGTAGCCTCACTTATAAAAATATCTTTAGGATTGGCTCTTATATCTTATGCTTTAGTAAATGAATCTAAGACACTTTTTATAAGATTCATTATTTTGATATTGGGTTTACTAGTAGCACTGTTTACTCTTTTTTAAAGTTAAATTGTCACTATTTGAATCTTTTCATTTGTCAAATAAACTAAATACGCTGATACTTTTTTATTGCTTATCTTACTCAATGCTTTTTTATAAAGTCTCACTTGAGCGATATGATAATCATTTATATGTTTTGAGCTTTTATAATCTATAACTATCATCTCATCATCTTTTTCTATCAATAAATCTATCTGTTTTCTTTCACCGTTAAATATAATTGGCTGTTCTTTATGAAGCTTTCCATTAGCTATTAGAGATAAAAACTCTTTATTACACACAAGCATCTCTATACGGCAATAAATAGTATTAAGATTTTGAGAGTTTAATACATGATAGTATCTGTTACACGTAGAGATATATGCGTTATCTAATGACTCTTTTGTAAACTCACTCATCATCTCAAGGCAATGATGCATCGCTAAACCATAAGTTATAGCAAAGTGATCAGATTCACTTACCTCATCTTTTTTACTGCTCTCTTGTGTTCCATAGCTTTGTATAGTTTGACTCATTACATGTAAAGGTTTTTCTTTACATACAGAATCCTGTATTGTAACAATACTTCCTTGTTTTAGCTCTTGAAGGGCTAAGTGTCCATATGCACTTGCTCTGTTTTTTGCACACACTATTAAAGAACTCTCTGCTCTTGTAAAAGCCACGTAGTGCATGTTTAAAACATCTTCTTTTTCTAAAACTTCCTCTTTTGCTTTTGCTAAAGCATACTTTTCATCTAAAAACTCTCTTTGGCTTACTCGTTGATAAATCCCAACTAAATCAATATCTTCATACTCATACAAAAGAGTTCCACCACCGCCTCTCTTTTTGCCAAGTCTATCGGCTACTATGACATGCTTAAACTCTAAGCCTTTAGATTTGTGGATAGTTAGGATTTTTATCCCATCATTATCTTCACTTTTTGCATCTTCGCTAAAACCATCGCACTCAAACAAAAAGCTCTCTATATCTTCATAGCGACCACTAAGTTCAACTAGCTTTATTATGTCCATATCATTATCAAATATCTCATATCGTCTAATTATAGAAATGATAAGTTGCATTGGAGTTTTGTTTAGATTTAACCAACTCAAATCTACTTCCTCTTTGAAGTCAAAACCGATAGCTACAAGAAAATTTTGCTTATAAATCTCATCTTTAAAGTAAGCATACTTCAGTAAATCCAAAATTGCTCCAACGATAGAAACGTTTATAAGTTTTATGGTCGCTTCTGTTTGTACATTTATATTTTTTATGTTTTCTAAAAGCTTATCTTTGAGTGTTTTAGCATCTTTGTTTTGATGTGTTAAGATGGCTATATCTTTTGGGCTTACACCCTCTTGAAGCAAAAATTCAACCTTTTGTAAGACCAACTCTTCTATCTCATCACTAAAACAAACTTCAACAAAGCCATCAATTTCACTTTTAACTAGCTGTCTTTCATAACCTTTTATTATATGCTCAAAAGTATCGTTTACATACTCTACTACATTTTTACTACTTCTATAGTTTGTATCGAGTAGATCTCTTTTTACACCAAACTCTTCTCTTGCGTGTTTGAAAAGCTCTTTTGCTCCACCACGAAAACGGTAGATAGACTGCTTTATATCTCCCACAAAAAACAGAGATTTAAACTCACTTGAGCCAATACCTGCAACTACTTCACTCATAAGTGGAGCTAAAATCTTATACTGCATTATATTTGTATCTTGAAACTCATCTATAAGGATATGCTCTATCTTACCATCAAGTCTAAAGTACAAAAACTCTTTTGAAATCTCATCTTTTAGGAGTGTATAAAGTGCATTTGTAACGTCTGAAAAACTTAGAGTTGAAAGCTCTTTGTTTGCACTTCTAATCGCATACTTATAGATATAAAAAAGCTCACTAAGCTCACCAAGTAGATACTTTTCTCTCTGATTTAGATAGTTTTTTAATACTTCCTTTAAACTATCAAAAAGCTCACTTATAGCAGGTGTTACATACTTCTTGTACTGCCAATACTCTAAATCATCTTTGGCTAAAAACTTCTTATTTGTAACTTCGGTTATACTGCTAGCATCAAATGTTTTTAAAACTCCATCATTTGCACCCTCTTTTGCAAACAACTCTTTTAACTCGTCCATTATATTTAGAACTTGCTTTGGGTTTACATGTAGAGATTTCTCTACTTTTTGAGGGTCAAACTCACTCTCTTTGTCATAAAACTCATCAAGCAAATCAAAGATATCTGAAAGTTTTTTACTCTCATTGATACTAAATTTTACTAGCGTATCGTACTTTTTCTCTTGTATACAAAGCCTCAAAAATCGCTCTAGTATCTCTACATGTAAAGAGTCAGTTTCTATCTTAAAATCAGGCATAAACCCAGCATTGAGCGCAAACTTACGAAGAATCTTCGCAAAAAAGGAGTCGATAGTAGAGATAAGCAAATCCTCACTCAAAAACTGCTCAAGAACCTTATCTTTTTTCTCTATAAGCTCTTTACATGTAAGCCCTACTTGCTCACTTATGGCTTCAAGTTCGCTACGGTTTTCCAAATCTTTTAAGACATCACAAATCCGACTTTTCATCTCAGCAGCTGCTTTGTTTGTAAAGGTCAAAGTTAGTATCTTTGCTGGATTTGCCCCAAGATACAAAAGTGAAATGTACCGAACAGAAAGGGCGTAAGTCTTTCCACTTCCTGCACTCGCTTCTAAGGCTAGGTATGGTTCAAATTTGCTCATCACACTTCCCTTCCACATAGTTTTATATAAGGACAATATGTACAAGCTGTTTTTGATTCGCACTTTTCAAATTCTATAAGTGGAGTTTCTAGCTCTTTTAAAATCTCATCAAGTTTTTCCATCTTCTCATCAAACAAAACCTCTTCTACTAGCTCTGCATTTTTTAGATCGTAGTAGCTTAGGCTCTCTACTTCTTTGTCTTGTTTTGCTAGAAGGTAGTAAAATTCTAGTTGAAATGTACTCTCTTTTTCTAGTGTTCGCAAAGTACTTTTTGGGATTTTTCCACTTTTGTAGTCTATGACACTTAGTCTATTATCTTTTATATCTATGCGGTCTATTTTCCCCTCTAAGTTGAAGCCTTTGTACTGTACATGTAAAGACTTCTCAAGTGCATAAACTCTATAACCATCATTGTATCTTTGGGCTTCAAGTTTTGCAAACTCTTTTAAGTAATCAAGCCAAACATCAAGGTGAAAGTGCCAAATCAGACCTCTGTTTTCACTTTGTAGGTATCTTCTTAACTCTATCATCAAGATGTTTTCATCTACTACTTTTAGATTTTGTAAAACATGGTGAAGTGCTTCATGAAGTAAATTTCCTACATCTGCACTTGTTATCTCACTATCTGGGACATTGGCTTCTTTAGATTTTAGTATGTACTTGTAGTAAAACTGTCGTTTACATGTAAGGATTGTTTTTAGTTTACTCGCACTCAGCGTTCCTGCTTTTACGTCGTAACTACCTTGAAGTATTTCAGGGTTGTATCTAGGAGGAAGAGTGTTATGGTTAAAAAGTGGTTTGAAGTACGATGTTTCATCGCAATTTTGTTTTACATGTAGACCTAGCTCATCTAAAAAACGAGAACCCATACTCTGATCATTTTTTGTATAGCTAATTGCTACTTTTTTTGCTCCTCTTAGAAGTGAGTAATAAAAATATCTTTGTAGATTTTCTCTGTCGCTTCTGCTTGGCAAGCCCGCATAAGCCCTTAAACTTGAGCTTAAAAACATATCTTTTTGACTTCTTTTTGGTACAAACTCATCTGAGAAGTCTACAACTATAACTCCTTGATAGTTCATACCCCTACTCTCTAAAGCTCCCATGACGGTTACTTTTCCACCCATCACATCATCTTTTGAGCGACTTGAGAGTCTATTTAGAAAAAGTTTTATCGCTTTTTGTAGCTCTATTTTTCCTAAGTTTTTGAGTAGATTTTGAAACTTAAAAAGCTCCTCTTCGTAGATGTCATCTTTTTTCTCTTCATTGCAAAAAACTCTTAAAAACTTTACAATCTCATCTACTTGAAGCTTCTTTCTCCACTGTTTTTGAAACTCATCTATAGTGCTTTGTTCTATGCGTAGTCTATTGGCTCTATACTTGTGTTCTATATCTTTTAGTCTGATTATCCTATCGACTGCTTCAAGTTTTTTATAAAGCTCGTTGTGTCTAAAACTCTCGCCCATAGCAAAGTTTAGGTTTTTAAAACTATCAAATGCCCTCAAAGTTGTTGCAAAACTCTCATCAGGAACTATAACCACTATCTCTTCAGGAGCAATCCCCTCTTTTATAAACTCCTCTATCTTCTCATACACAAAAGAGCTTTGAAGAGTGCGAGAGCTAAAGCTTTTCACATCATAGTCTAGCTCTTTTTTGTCTATCTTTTGAGTCTTTTCAACTTTTTTTGTACTTAGATTTAAGATATATGAGTTATCTGTATGCAAATCAAAACCTAGCTTGCCAAATATCTCTATATTTTTACGGTTATATTTTGTTACATGTAGAGAGATTTTAAACTCTGTAATTTTAGCAACTTCTAAAAAAAGATTTAACTCAAACTTGTTTAAAAAACCCTCAAGATGAAGTAAAAAACCATCGTTTGATTTTAAAAATTCTTCGTTTATATCGTATACTTCAGGTAGTATGATTTTATCATACAAGTTTTTTTGCAAGAGTAGTGTTTTGTAGTTTTGAAGTAGCTCTTTGAGAATACTAAGATGCTCTTCAAACTGTGCGTAGGTATCTGCTAACTCCAACTCTTCTATAAGTACATCTTCTAAAGCCAACTCTTCAAAAAAACGAAACAGATATGTTGAGTTTTTGATAAAACTAAGAAATTCTCTCTCTATTTTTAACTCACTAAAATTTTTGAATTCAGAAGCCTCTTGCATAAGAAGTACTCTTGTATCTTCATCAGCCAAACTTTTTTTAGGTACTAACAAAGCTTTTGACTCAAACTCTGCTATACCCATAGCTTTTGGCACTATGGCATCACGATCTAAAAAGTGAGAGTAGAACTCTCTTACACATCTTGAAGTTGGAAAAATTTCTATCATTTGTCTCTCTTATATAAAGTTCTTTATTATATCACTATCTCAA
>CAZIAJ010000057.1:0-9855 GCA_964537565.1 uncultured Sulfurospirillum sp. | reverse complement strand
AATATAAAAATATGAAAAATTTACCTATAAATGAAGTGATATCAGATATAAAACAGACTTTTCAAAATAAAAAAAGATTGATTCTTCAAGCTCCTCCTGGAGCTGGTAAGAGTACAGTTGTTCCTTTATGTTTTTTAGATGAGCCTTGGCTTGAAGGAAAGATTATTATTATGCTTGAGCCAAGAAAGATAGCTGCTCGTATGGTAGCTAGTCGTATGGCTTGCTCTTTAGCAGAAGACCTTGGGCAAAGAGTTGGTTATCAAGTAAAAATGGAAAGTAAGTATTCCGAACATACTAAAATACTTGTTGTTACAGAAGGAATTTTGGTTAGAAAACTTCAAAGTTCTCCTGAACTTGAAGATGTAGCTATGATTATATTTGATGAGTTTCATGAAAGAAGTATACACACTGACCTTTCACTTGCTTTATCTTTACAAGTTCAAGAACTTTTGAGAGATGATTTACGACTTTTGATTATGTCAGCCACTATAAATTCCTCTTTATTAGCAACTCTTTTAAAAGATACTCCAACTATAAACTCAAAAGGTAAGGTTTTTGATGTAGAGTATAGTTATTTAGATGAGCATATTTCTATGCCAAATTTTAAAAATATAAACAGTTTACTTCTTGATACAACTTTAAGAGCCTTTAAAAATGATGATGGAGATATATTGGTTTTTTTAGCAGGTGTGAAGGAGATAAAAATACTTCAAAAAAAGCTTCAAGATACATTGGTATTATCTGAAGTAGAGATTTTACCTTTATACTCTACTTTATCTAAGATAGAACAAGACAGAGCCATAAAAAGGGCAAAAACAAGAAAGATAATTCTTTCAACAAACATAGCTCAAACATCTTTAACTATAGATGGAATAAAGATTGTCATAGATAGTGGACTAGAAAAACTTTCAAGATACAACTATGCAACTGGTATGAATCACTTAGAAGTAAGTTTCATTTCTAAGGATTCAGCGATACAAAGAGCAGGTAGAGCAGGAAGGATTACAAATGGAAAATGCTATAGGCTTTGGCATAAGAGTAAAATTCTTCAAAATGAGACAAAACCAGAGATACTAAGATCTGATTTAAGTTCAGTTGTATTAGATTTAGCTATGTGGGGAGTAGATGAGTTTGAAGAGCTTTTTTGGTTAGATACCCCTAGTTATGAAGTTTTACAAAGCACAAAAGAGGTTTTATGTGAGCTAATGATGCTTGATGAATCTTATAAGATAACCCAGTTTGGTAGAGATGCTCTTAGTTTAGGACTTCATCCTCGTTTTGCTTATATGATTTTAAAAGCCAACGAGCTTGGTTATGCTTATGAAGCGACTATTATTGCAGCTCTTTTGAGTGAAAAGGATATTTTTAAATACTCTTATAAAGATAGTGATTTAAAATCAAGATTTACTCATATTTATGAAAAAGATTATGAAAATATTCATATAGATAGACATAGAGTAAAAGAGGTATTAGTGCAAGCAAAACTTTTTTATAAAAAATTAAAATCTACAAAGCAGATAGTAAAAAAAAGAGTTTTATTTGATTTAGATATGATTGGAGTATTATTGCTTTTAGCATACCCTGATAGGTTGGCAAAAAAAAGAGTGGAAGATGGAGTAAAATATAAACTAAGTAATGGTAAAGGAGCAGTTTTAAGTAGTGAAGATACACTTTTTAATGAAGATTATTTAGTAGTACCATCTTTACATGTAAAAGAGTTAGACTCATATATAGACTTAGCTTGTAGTATTAGTTTTGAAGATATAAAAAAGTATTTTAGCTCGTTTATAGAGGTTAAGGAGTTGGTAAAGTATAACAAAGATAGTAAAAAACTAGAGATGAAGGAAGAGGGCTGTTTTTTAAAGTTAAAATTGTTTTCAAAATCTATTAGAAAAAAGGAAAATATAGATTTTCAAAGTATATTATTGCATACAGTAAAAGAAGAGGGGTTAAGTCTTCTGTCTTGGAGTAAAAAAGCCAACAACTTACGAAATAGAGTGAATTTTGTTTTAGCATATAAAATGATAGAGTTAGAAAGTTTTAGTGATGAAAACCTACTGAATACTTTAGAAGTCTGGCTTGCACCATATTTACAAAATATAAGTAGCGTAAAAGAGTTAAAAAACTTAGATATGTACAATATCCTTTTATCTTTTATCTCTTGGGATAAGCAAAAAAAGTTAAATGAATTAGCACCTATGAGTATAAAAGTTCCAAGTGGTTCAAATATAACTATAAATTACGAAGATATAGATAAGCCATCTTTACATGTAAAAATTCAAGAAGTATTTGGTTTAAAACAGATACCAAAGATACTAAATAACACTTTATCATTACAACTTCATCTTTTAAACCCAGCAAGAAGAACAATTCAAATAACTTATGACTTAAAAAGTTTTTGGGAAAATTCTTATGATGAGGTTAGAAAAGAGTTAAGAGGAAAATACAAAAAACATTATTGGCCAGAGAATCCTTATGAGGCAGTTGCGACGAAAAAAATTAAAAAGTATATGTAGTTTATGGTTAATTTTGATATGATTCAATAAAAACATAGGATAGATATGAAATTTGAACTTAAAGATGATTATATTGAGTTGTATAAACTTATAAAAATTATGGATTTAGCACAAAGTGGTGGACACGCAAAAATTCTTATAGAAGAGGGACTTGTTAAAAGAAATGGAGAAGTTGAATTAAGAAAACGAGCAAAGATTATTGCTGATGAAATTATCGATGTTGATGGGGATATAATTGAGGTTGAAAAATAGATAGATAGCCCAAGCAACTTTAAGTTGCTTGGAGCAAATAAGACTACAGACCTGTAACGTTTTCTGCTTGAGGACCTTTTTGTCCTTCACCTATTTCGAAAGTAACTTTTTGACCTTCTTCAAGTGAAGCACGCTCATCATCATTTCTATTAATTTGACGAAAATGTACGAATACATCTTTTCCACCATCTTCTTGCTCGATAAAACCATAACCTTTTTCGCTGTTGAACCATTTAACTGTTCCGTTTAGTAATGTTGCCACTCTAATTCCTTCTTGTACACCAAATCTCTAAGGTGATAATATAATTTTAATATAAAGCTTTTTTGAGGTTAGATGTAATTTAACAAGAAGTTATAAATACAAAGTAGACTAAAATATAGCTTGAATCATTTTTCAAATAGAATTATAGCGTTTTTAAAGAAAAAGTACAAGGTTATTTAAAAAGAATTTATAAAAAGAACTAAATAAAAAAATATGTCCATAAAATATCCTTGAAATAATATTTAAAATTGTGGCTTCAGAAAAAGGATAAAGTAATAGTTTGACATTTGATGACATGGAAAAGGAGATACTCTTAAATATAGATGAATAAGAGGTTTAAATGGTACTGAGGTCGGGGACTTGAACAATGATACAAAACATAGTAATTGCAGTGTTTAAATAATAAAACTACTTTTTAGTACCGTTATCAGTACCGTTAAAATTATTTATAACCTTTTTAAGAATTGGTAAATTTTCTCTTATAATATCTTCTATAATCAAATCATCTGTACTATCATAGTCATGTGCGATATAGTTTCTTACAGCACTTATACCTTTTAAATCTTTATTGGAAAAATTCTCAAGTATTTTAAATTCATTGTCATCTTTTAGCTTTGAAAACTGTTCCGCAATACGCACTATATTCATTCTTAAAGCTGGTTTGATTATTTTGTCTTCAATGGCTTTTGTTGTTTTAAAATTACTTTTTTCCATTATAAATTCTATATCATCAATACACTCTAGTATCTTTTCAAGACGTTTTATAGCTTTAGACATATATAGCTTCTTTTAATAAATTTTTGTTGTTATCAGATACAAAATCAACTTTTGTTTTAAATGCACTCTCTAAATCTTTTTTTATCTCATCAAGTCTTATAAGTTTTGAAAAACCATCTTTGTATTTTCTTGAAAATTTATCATAATCAAGATGATATAAAATATCTATGTCACTAAAATTTGTTTGTTTATTTGTAGCATAGCTACCAAATAACCCCAACAAAGATACTCCTTCTGATTCGTATTGAGGTTTTATTTTTTTTAATGTAAATAAAATGTTCGTTTTAGTTAACATAGCACCCTCTTTAAATTTATTTTATTTATTATAGCAAAAAAGTACAAAAAATATAAAAAACTAATTTTATTATTTAAGTTTCAAATCTTTAAAGTATTCTTAAAAAACTTTTTATTTAATAGTAAATAGTATTAAATTTGCTTCGTAAAGCAAATCATAAAGCCTTAAAATAGGGACTTTAAGCTTTTATTGACATTCTTGATTGAAGTTTCGATTTGAAGGGCTTTTGCAAACGATATAGAACGAAGAAAAATAGATAAATGGTACCCGAGGTCGGACTCGAACCGACAAGACCGTGAAGTCATTGGATTTTGAATCCAACGTGTTTACCAGTTTCACCACTCGGGCACTTGTTTTGAAAGTGAATAGTACAAAAAAAAAGCTTAAAGATAAGTTACCTCATCTTTAAGCTTTAAATTTTGTGAAAATTAAGATTTAGCTACAGCTTCTTTTAATTTTTTGCCCACTTTAAATTTAACTGCTGTAGTTGCAGGAACGTCAACAATTCTATCTGTACCAGGAACTCTAGCTTTTCTTGCAGCTCTTGGAGCTGTTGAAAAAGTACCAAAACCAATAAAGCTTACGCTTTTACCTGCTACTAGAGCATCATTGATTGTCTCTAATGCTGCATCAACGGCCTTTTGTGAATCTTTCTTAGAAAGACCTGCTTTTTCAGCTACCGCTTGGATGAAGTCTGCTTTTTTCATATTTAAATCCTTTAAAGTATTGTGTTGTAGCCATTGTACACTTTTTTTTTGTAAATTACAATAATATTTAGTAAAAACTTTGTAATTTATACAAAGTAATTAAATAAAGTGTATAAAATGCCGATTTTAAGCTAATTGGAATTGTATTTGCTTATGTAGATAGTAATTGTAAAATATAATAAAAGAGGCCATAATGAGAGTAACTAATTCACTCACTTATTCAAATACTATAAATGATTATCAAAGAAATATGGAAGAGTTATATAATGTTAATACACAAATATCTTCTGGATTAAAAATACAAAATAGTTATGAAGATAGTGGTATATATGTAGATACTATGAGACTTGATTATGAGATTGCTACACTTGAACAGTCTTCGCAAAGTAGTTCGAAAGCTCAAACTTATGCTGATAATACTGATAATACTTTAAATCAGTTTTCAGAAGCGTTGAGTCAATTTAAGTCAAAACTAATCCAGGCAAGTAGTGAAACAAATTCTGATACAAGTTTAGATGCTATTGCAAATGAACTTGATGGTTTAAAAGATTATATGATAAGTCTAGGAAATACTTCAATAAATGGCCAATATTTATTTTCTGGTTCTGATGTAAATACAAAACCTTTAGATGATCAAGGTAATTATTATGGAAATGGTGAATCTGTTGAAGCTATAATAGGCTCCGGTGTTACACTTCCATATAATATAAATGGACAAGATCTATTTTTAGGAAGTGATAGTGATTATAATAAAATTGTATCTACGAATGTCAAGATGCTTAATCAAACAGCACTTTATCCAAAAGAGATGCAAGGGGTAGATACTGTTCCAAAAGAGGAGTATCTAAGCACATCTAATACTATAAGAGATATGGTAGGAGATACTGATGCAGATAGTTCAAATGATCCAAATAGTGTTTTTTATCTTTCTGGAAAAAATTCTGATGGTGATAGTATAAGTACAAAGTTTGAACTTTCATCATCTTCAGAAATTTCTGATTTATTAGAAAGAATTGGTATAGAGTATGGTAATACATCAACAAATAAAGTAGTTGATGTAAGTATGAATGCCAACGGTCAAATAGAAGTAAAAGATTTAAAAAAAGGGAATTCTCTTTTAGAGATGGGCCTTTTTGGTGCAACAGATAGAGATGCGCCAGTAGGAACGGCTGGTAATGCAGACCAAAATGATATTGATGATTTAATTGCTCAAAAGAATGTAGATATTATAGAATTTAGTAAAAGTAATTTTATAAGTATAAATAGTGCTTCAAAAGTAGGTGTGACAGCAGATTTACATAACCCAGAAACTTTCTCTTTAAATACACTATTTAAATATCCTGATGGAAGTACTGCAGAAACAACTGATACCCTTCAAAGTCTTATGGGAGATAATGTAGATAATATTGTTTTAGATGGTACAGATAGTGCAGGAAATGCAGTTACAATAAATTTTGTGGTAGATGCTACTACTACGATTGATGATCTTTTAACTTCTATTGATACAAGTTTTGCAGTATCATCTAGGATTGAAGATGGACAAATTTATATATCAGATACTTCAGGAAATACATCAAGTAGTTTTGATATGACTTTAACGTCACAGGACACAGTTGCAGGTACAGATGTAAATGGTTTTGCTACTCCAGATAGTATGAATTATGCCAGAAGAGGGTTTGAAAAAAATGGCAATCAATTAAGTGGCAATGTATCACAACTAGTAATAGATACAAATGAATACGCAACTTCTAAAACAAAACTTTCAGAAGTTACAGGAGCTCCATTAGATGGTACAAGTTTAGAGCTTAATTATGTAGATACTTTTGGAAATGCCAATAGTGCTACAGTTGATTTTTCTACAGCAGGAAGTACATTTACTATTGATGGAACAACTTATGATATATATAATGCTTCAGGAGTTGCAACTTCTGCAAATGATGTTACTTATCAGCAATTAGGCGATATTATGTCTATGGCAGTTTCAAATAAACTGCCTACAGATAGTGATGGAAGTGGAACTATAGATTTTTCAGAGTATAATCAAGGTGTAACAGATGCAAAAGGGTTTGTTGAAGTTGGACTTGATTATGAGGGTAAATTTGAGATAAAAGATAAGTTAAATTCTCAAACAAAAATAGAGTTTAGTATGTATGATAGTAATGCAGACTCTAGTACAGCTACTTCTACTTTAAAATTTATGGCAAATGATTTAGTTACTATAGAAGAACCAAAGATAGATTTTTATAAAGATTTAGATGATATGATAACAGCAGTAAGAAGTGGTACATTTAGAATGGATTCAGATTCAGATGACCCTAGAAATATAGGTATACAAAATTCTTTACAAAGAATAGACCACATTTCAGATCATGTTACAAAAGAGCATACTAAGATAGGTTCATACTCAAATTCATTATCTAGAGCAAATGAGCGTTCAGAACTTTTAAGCATAAATGTTCAAACTGTGCGTTCAGAAGTATCAGATGTAGATATAGGTGAAGCTTATATGAAGTTTAATCAGCTTTCAAATTCATATGAGGCTATGCTTTCAACAACTGCAAAAATAAATTCAATGAGTTTATTGAACTACATGTAAAGATTAGATATAATTTCATTTTTATATGTAAAGGATAAGTTATTTTAAAAGAGGCACTGTTTATAATTGCAATTGCATTTTTTCTATTTTTTGGAGTGGCTACAATACTCCCTGAATCTAGTATCGTAGGAAGTTTTGGATCACATATTGGTAGCTGGAATCAAAACTGGTTTGGGTATGTCGCTTTTGTGTATCCATTTTTATTTATAATACCTTCATTACTATTTTATAGAAATACCAAATTAGATGCTCGCAATATAGAGATAATACTATCTATTATCCTTTTTGTATTTTCAATTTTAATTTTTCAGGCAGTTGTTGTTTCTTCAGAGTTAAATGGTTATCTGGGTTTATTGATTGTGGAAATTTTACAGTCATATATAGGTATATTGGGTGTTTGGTTATTTATAGTTTCTTTGGCTAGTCTCTCTTTTAGTATTATTTTAAATACTACTGTAAATGATATATTTTCATCAATAAACTATAGATTACCGAAAAAAGATATAAAAAATAAAATAGAGATTCAAGATAAAACAGATACTATATTGGCACATGATATAGATATAGTCGAAGATGATGTTCATCCTGAAGAGTATAAAGATAGTATAAAACTGATAAAAAAAGATAACACAAAGAGTAGTACTATAGAGGATAAAGAGATTGTATTAGAAGAACATTCTGATGTTCAAGTTATAAGTGAAGTTGAAGAGAATAAAAAATTACTTGATGAGATAGAAAAAGGTGAGCAGTCAAAACCAAAAGATTATAAATTGCCACCATTAAAGATGTTAACAACTCCACCTAAAAAAGGCAAACATATAAATGAAGCAGAAATTGATAGAAAAATTTCTGATTTATTAGAAAAACTTAAAAGATTTAAAATTGATGGTGATGTAGTTAGAACTTATTCTGGCCCAGTTGTAACTACATTTGAATTTAAACCAGCTCCTCATGTTAAAGTATCAAAAATTTTAACACTACAAGATGATTTAGCTATGGCTTTAAGAGCAAAAACTATTCGTATACAAGCACCTGTTCCAGGAAAAGATGTAGTTGGTATTGAAGTTCCAAATGAAAAAATAGATACTATTTATCTCAAAGAGATTTTAGAGAGTGAGATATTTACAAAGGCATCATCTCCTTTAACAATAGCCCTTGGTAAAGATATAGTAGGTAACCCTTTTGTAACAGATTTAAAGAGATTACCTCATTTACTTATAGCAGGAACAACAGGAAGTGGTAAAAGTGTTGGTATAAACTCTATGCTTCTTTCCCTTTTATATAGAAACTCACCAAATACTTTAAAACTTCTTATGATTGACCCAAAAATGCTAGAGTTTTCTATCTACAATGATATTCCTCATTTATTGACACCTGTTATTACAAAACCAAAACAGGCAATTATAGCTTTAGCAAATATGGTAACAGAGATGGAACGCCGTTATCAAATCATGAGTCAAACTAAAGTAAAGAATATAGAAAACTATAATGAAAAGTGTAAAAAATTGGGGCTAGAATCTTTTCCATATATTGTAGTTATTATAGATGAATTAGCAGATTTGATGATGAATAGTGGAAAAGAGGTTGAATTTTATATAGCTCGTCTTGCTCAAATGGCTAGAGCTAGTGGTATTCACTTAGTGGTTGCAACTCAGCGTCCTTCAGTTGATGTTGTAACAGGTCTTATAAAAGCAAATCTTCCAAGTCGTATAAGCTATAAAGTAGGACAAAAGATCGATAGTAAAGTTATACTAGATACTATGGGGGCAGAGTCGCTTCTCGGGCGTGGAGATATGCTTTTTACTCCACCATCAACTTCTGGACTTATAAGATTACATGCTCCATATGCTAGTGAAGAAGAGATAGAAAATATAGTTGAGTATTTAAAAAAGCAAAGACCAGTTAATTATGATGAAAGTTTTTTAAGACAGAATGATTCTGATACTTTATCTGGTATTGATAGTGAAGTAGCTGGGGATATAGATGAACTGTTTGAAGAAGCAAAAGCGATAGTACAAAATGAGAAGAAATGTTCAATTAGCTATATTCAAAGAAGATTACAAATAGGTTATAACAGAGCTTCACGTATAGTAGAACAGTTAGAAGTTATGGGTATATTATCTGCTCAAAATTCAAAAGGACAAAGAGAAATACTTTAAGAAAAAGAGTGATCCAGTTTGATTTGATAGCCAATACCATTTACATTTTCTAAAAAATCAACTTCGCATATTTCTCGTATACGGTAAGCTACCATTTGAAGTTTTTTTAGGTTAAGTTCTCCTTTCCAAATGTTTTGGTATAGTTTTTCATAGCTTACATAACTGTTTTTATTTGAACATAGTATCTGTATAAATTTTATAGCTTTAGGACCTAGTTTTACTGGTATACCGTTTTTGTAAAGTAAACCTGTTTGATGTATGTAACAAAAATCACCAATAATCTTTGTCAAT
>CAZIAJ010000056.1:0-9877 GCA_964537565.1 uncultured Sulfurospirillum sp. | reverse complement strand
CTCTAAGTCTGATTCCCAAATCTTTAAGTTGGTCATTGTCAACTGCACTTGGAGCTTGAGTTAAAAGACACTGTGCTTTTTGTGTTTTAGGAAATGCTATAACATCACGAATAGACTCTGAGCCAGTTAAGAGCATGATTAGTCTATCAAGTCCCATTGCAAGTCCACCATGAGGAGGTGCACCAAATTTTAGAGCGTCAAGCAAGAATTCAAATTTTTCATTTGCCTCTTCTTCACTAATGCCTAGTAGATCAAATACTCTTTTTTGCATATCTTGTTTGTGGATTCTCATACTACCACCACCAAGTTCAGTTCCATTTAGAACAATATCATAAGCTATACTTTCCATTTCATCTATTGGAGCATTGATGTCTTTTGGTTGAGTAAATGGATGATGAAGTGCTTTAACTCTACCATCTACAATTTCAAACATATCAAAATCAACAACCCATACAAACTCAAAAACATCTGCAGGAATTATATCCATAAGTTCAGCAAGATAGATTCTAAATCTTCCCATGTAGTCAAGTACTAAGTTCTTTTCACCAGCTCCAAAGAAGATAGCATCACCAACTTGCAAATCACTTACTTTTATAATCTCTTCTAAATCAGTTTCATTAAAAAACTTTGTAAGAGGACCTTTTAGTCCATCTTCTTTCATTTGAAAGTATCCAAGTCCACTTGCTCCAAATTTTCTTACATAGTCCTCAAAACCTTTCATCTGGCGTTTTGAGAAGATATTGTCACCATTAGGAACTTTTAGAGCTTTTATACGGTTTTTCTTCTTGTCTTTTGCAATATTTGAAAAAATCTCATTTTCACAATTTGCAAAAATATCTATAACATCAACCATAGAAAGGTCATATCTAAGATCTGGTTTGTCTGAGCCATACTTCTCCATAGCATCTTTATATCTGATTCTATTAAATGGAGTTTGTATCTCATGTCCAGCGGCTTTAAAAACATCTACAAGTAAATCTTCTGTTACTTTGATGATATCTTCTTGGTTGCAAAAACTCATCTCTATATCTATTTGAGTAAATTCTGGTTGTCTGTCTGCTCTTAAGTCTTCATCTCTAAAACACTTTGCAATTTGGAAGTATCTATCAAATCCTGAACACATAAGAAGTTGTTTAAAGAGTTGAGGAGATTGAGGAAGAGCGAAAAACTCACCATTGTGAACACGACTTGGTACAAGATAGTCTCTTGCTCCTTCTGGAGTAGATTTTGTAAGTATTGGAGTTTCAACTTCTAAGAATCCTTGGCTATCAAGTAAGTTTCTTGCAGCTATTGTAGCTTTACTTCTTAGTTTAAATATTTCATAAGATTTTGCATTTCTAAGGTCTAAAAATCTATATTTTAATCTTGTGTCTTCGCCAACTTTATTGTCGCCTATAACAAATGGAACTGGCTCACTAGCGTTTTCAACTATAAGCTCATCTACTACAATTTCAATTTTTCCAGTTTTTAGTTTAGGGTTTTCTAGACCTTCACCTCTAGCTCTTACAGTACCTTTTGCTCTAAGAACAAACTCATCTCTGATAGTATTTGCTATTTCATGAGCCTGTTTGCTATCGGCTGGGTCACATACAAGCTGAACTAATCCACTCTTATCTCTAAGGTCGATAAAAATAATCCCACCATGATCTCTGTCGTTGTTACTCCAACCACAAAGCTCTACTGTTTCACCTATGTTTTTTTCAGTTAAATCTGTACAGTAATGACTTCTCAAAATAATATCCTAACATCTGTTTTTTATAAGGACATTATTTTACCTAAATTTTACTTATGTTATACTAATGGCATGAAAATAACAGATACAAATGAGAGACTGAAACAGATAAAATGTGTTGGATTGGTAAGTAAACCAAAGGATACAAAACTTGTGCATCACTACAAGAAAATAAAAGATTCACTTTTAAAATATGATGTAGAGCTTATAGTTGAACAAAGTAGTGCGGAACTTCTTAATTGTGAGGCTGTAAGTTTTGAGCAGATGTGTGAAAGAAGTGACTTTCTTATAGCTTTAGGGGGTGATGGTACTCTTATATCACTTTGTAGAAGAAGTTTTAGATATGAAAAGCCAATACTTGGTGTGTATGCTGGACAACTTGGATTTTTAACTGATATTAAATCAGAAGAGATAGAGATTTTTATAGATAAAATTTTTACTCAAGAGTATAGAATAGACACAAGAATGATGCTAGAAGTATCTTTACATGTAAACAATGAAGTTAAAAAACTTGTAGCTTTTAATGATGTGGTTTTTTCACGTCCAAAGCTCTCTGGTATGGCAAATATAGAAGCGTATATAGATAATGAACTTATAAACTCATATTATGGAGATGGTTTGATAGTTTCTACTCCAACTGGTTCTACTGCTTACAATGTTTCAGCTGGAGGTCCTGTTGTTTATCCTCTTACAAAAGCACTTATTTTAACTCCTGTTTGTCCTCACTCTTTGACACAACGTCCTCTTGTTTTACCTGTAAATTTTGAAGTTGAGTTTAAAAGTATTGATATAGACACAGTTATTATTGTTGATGGACAAGATACTTATAATATGGGTGATTTTGAGTATGTAACTATCAAGATTGCAGACAATGGAGCAAAACTTATTCACAGAACAGATAGAAATTACTTTGAAGTCTTAAAAGAGAAACTTCATTGGGGTCAAAAATGATAGAGCGTTTGTATGTAAAAAATCAACTATCATTTAAAGAAGTAGATGTAAATTTTAGTGAAGGTCTTATAGCTTTTACAGGACCAAGTGGAGCAGGAAAGTCTGTTTTTATGCAAGCAATTTTATCTCTTTTTGGTCAAAGTGAAGCCAATGCAAATAGTGTTGAAGCTATAGTAACTGATAAAATAGATTTAGAAAAGTTTGGTATACAAGGTGATGATATAAATATTTTTAAATATACAAAAGAGAAAGCTACAAGATACTTTATCAATACTCAAAGTGTTTCTAAAAAAAGTATGTCAGAAATCTCTAAAAGCTTTTTAAATTCTCTATCAGTAAGAGATAGTGAAGAGTTTGAAAATCAAAGATTGATATCTCTTCTAGATGCACTAATAGGTAAGAAAAATTCTTTACATGTAAAAGAAGTAGAGGAGTTTGAAAAAGATTTTTTAGAGTATAAAGAGATAAAAAATAAGCTCGATAGCATAGAAGAAAAAGAGAGAAAAATAGAAGAGTTAAAAGAGTTTGCCCAGTTTGAAATCAAAAAGATAGATGATATAAGCCCAAAAGTAGGCGAAGATGAAGAACTTGTAAGTTTTAAACGTTCTTTATCAAAAAAAGAGAAGATAGAAGAGAGTTTGGAGAAAGCAGATACTATTTTTGAACTAGAAAATAGAGTAAGCGAATTTTTAACACTTACTGAGAAAGATAGTGGTTTTTTTGATGAATGTATGAATGAGCTTAGAGCTATTATGGAAGACGAAAGAGATAGACTTAGTAGCTTAGAAGAGCAAGATGTTGAAGCTATTTTAGAGAGAATTGAAAAGATATCATCTTTAAAAAGTAGATATGGCTCCATAGAAGAGATACTTGAATATAGAGATAAAAAAGTTAAAGAGCTTGAAGAGTATGAAAATATAAGTTTTGAGAAAGCAAAACTTATCTCTACATGTAAAGAAAAACTAGATAATTTAATATCAAAGGCGAAAGAGTTATCACAAAGAAGATGTGACTCTATAAAAATATTAAACGAGAAGATAGATGGATATTTAGAGATGCTATATATGCCTAAAGTAGATATAGTTTTAACTAAAGTAGATCTTTATGAAAAAGGATTTGATTCTTTACATGTAGAGCTTGGAAGAGTAAACATAAAGAAGATAAGCTCAGGTGAGTATAACAGGCTTCGTTTAGCTTTTATAGCAACTACGAGTGAGTATTTTCTTGATGTAGGTGGAGTTTTGATACTTGATGAGATTGATGCAAATTTAAGTGGTAAAGAGTCAATGAGCGTTGCAAAAGTTCTTAAAATACTCTCTAAGAAGTATCAGATATTTGCTATCTCTCATCAACCGCAGTTATCTTCTCAA
This sequence comes from uncultured Sulfurospirillum sp., assembly GCA_964537565.1. Lineage (GTDB taxonomy): Bacteria > Campylobacterota > Campylobacteria > Campylobacterales > Sulfurospirillaceae > Sulfurospirillum_A. The sequence continues at coordinate 5,824 of CAZIAJ010000056.1, read as the reverse complement.
GCAGATTCACATTTTTTGGTTACAAAAGAAGAGGGCGTTAGTATGGTAAAACTTTTAAATCAAAATGAGCGTATAGTAGAACTTGCCCGCATGGTTAGTGGAGAAGAAGTTAGCGGTGAAGCTACACAATTTGCAAAAAAACTTTTAAAGGTATGAAAATGGAAAAAATATTAATAGTAGAAGACAATAAAGCACTTTCAAAGTTAATAGCAAAGAAAATAGCACAAAATATTGATTTTGAAGTAGATGTTGCACACTCTTTGAAAGAGGCACAAGCTTTTGTTAGTAGTGGTAATGAGTATTTTATAGCACTATTAGACTTAAATCTTCCAGATGCTCCTGATGGAGAAGTAGTTGATTATATTATAAGTAAAAAAATACCATCTATTGTTTTGACTGGAAATGTTGATAAAGAAACAAGAGATGAGATACTTAAAAAAGATGTTATTGATTATGTTTATAAAGGCAATATGGATGATGTAAATTATATTTTTCAACTTATAGAAAGACTATCTAAAAACAGAGAGTATAAAGTAATAGTAGTTGATGATTCAATCATTATGAGAAATGAGATGAAAAGAATGTTAGCTCATCAAATGTATAAAGTTTTTAGTGCAGCTCATGGTGAAGAAGCTTTAGTTTATATAAAAGATAATCCAGATATAAAACTTGTTCTTACTGATTATAATATGCCAGTTATTGATGGGTTTGAGCTTACAAAAACTATACGAGAAGATTTTTCTAAAATGCATATGAGTATTATTGCTATGACTGCAAATGATGATCCCATGGTATCTTCAAAGTTTTTAAAAATAGGTGCAAATGACTTTATAAATAAGCCTTTTACTAAAGAAGAGCTTGTTTGTAGAGTAAACAATGCAATTGAGTCTTTAGAGTATATAGAGGCTATAAGTGATATGGCAAATACAGATTTTTTAACTGGAGCAAGAAATAGAAGAAGTTTTTTTAAAGAGGTAAATGCCTATATGGAAGAGTGCAAAAGTAGTGGTGAAGAGTTTGCTCTTGCTATGATAGATATAGATAATTTTAAAAATGTAAATGATACTTATGGTCATGATGTTGGTGATATTGCTATAAAAGAGTTAGTTAGATTAATTACAGAGAGTATAAAGGGCTCAGATATAGTTGCAAGATTTGGTGGAGAAGAGTTTTGTGTGTTGTTAAAGAATATAGATAAGAGTAGTGCAGTAGAACTTTTTGTTCGTTTAAGATTAAAAGTAGCAAATAACATTATAAATATAAATACTCATAAAATTCAATACACTATATCGATTGGTTTAACATTTAGTTGTGAAGAGGGGGTAGATGAGATGATAAATCAAGCTGATATGGCTCTTTACAATGCAAAAGATGGTGGACGAAATAGAATAGAAATAGCAGAAGAATAGGAAAAAAATTGATAATTGATACACATGCTCACCTTGATGATGAGAGATATAAAGAAGATTTAGATGAGGTTATAGCCAATGCAAAACAAAATGGAGTTGATGGGATTTTAATACCTGGTGCTGATATTGATGATTTGCAAAGAGCAAGAGAGATAGCTCATGCAAATGAAAATATATATTTTGCAGCTGGAGTTCATCCATATCATCATACTCAATATGATGAGAAAATCCTACAAAATTTTTTAGAAGATGAAAAGTGTATTGCAGTAGGAGAGTGTGGATTAGATTATTATAGACTTCCTGAAAATGAAGATGAAAAAATAGAAGAAAAGCTTGCTCAACAAAAGGTATTTAAATCTCATATTGAGTTAGCAAGAAGAGTACAAAAACCTCTTATAGTTCATATTCGTGATGCAAATGATGATAGTAAAAAAGTATTGATAGAAAATAGTGCAAAAGATGTAGGTGGAGTACTTCACTGTTACAACGCAAGCGAGCATCTTTTAAGTTTAGTAGATGATGGATTCTATTTTGGAATAGGTGGAGTATTGACATTTAAAAATGCTAAAAATTTAGTAGAAGTATTACCTAAGATACCACTAAGTAGGTTGGTAGTTGAAACAGATGCACCATATTTAACACCACATCCACATAGAGGAAAAAGAAATGAACCAGCTTATACAAAACTTGTAGTTGAAAAAATTGCAGATTTGTTGCAAAAAGATGTAGAAGAGATAGAAAATATAACAACAAATAATGCAAAAAGTCTTTTTAAAGCATTTGCAAAGTGAAAATAAGATAATATAATTCCAAATTATGCAATACGAATCACAAAACTAGCACTTATCATTGAGTCTATGGTGTTTATAATTCTATTACATAATTCGGGATAATTGTTTTACTAAGTCATAGTATTTAAGGGAGTTTGATGTTGTTTAGAATTTTGTTATTTATTTTTATATTAATCCAGAGTGCAAATGCTTTTTTAAGTACAGAGACAAACTATCAAGACCAAGCGAAGGTTTTAAAAAGCCTTGATATAAACCCTACTTTTATGACAGATCTTCTTTTTATAACTATGAAAGAAGATGTAGATAGATATAAAACAAAACACTTTTTAAGAGTCCTTGAAAATGGCAATAGATTTATACCAGTTTTAAGAAGTATGCTTAAAGAAGCTGAAGTTCCAGATGCTTTTCTCTATCTTGCAATGGCAGAGTCTAATTTTGTTCCTAGAGCATACTCTAAAGCAAAGGCAGCAGGAATTTGGCAGTTTATGCCATATACTGGCAGAAAGTTTGGATTAGAAATAGACTCATATGTCGATGAGAGACGAGATCCAATAAAATCTACAGAAGCTGCTATAAAATACTTAAAATACTTACACAAAAGATTTGGTAAGTGGTATCTTGCTGCGATTGCCTATAATTGTGGTGAAGGAAGAGTTAGTAAGGCTATAAAAAGAGCCAAAACTGATGATTTGGCAGTTTTACTTAATAAACATAAAAAATATATCCCTAGAGAAAGTAGAATTTATATAAGAAAAATCATGATGATGGAACACATGTCAAATAGTACAGATTTTATAGTAGGACATGATGCTGGTTATTTGATGAATAGAGGAAGTACACATACTTTTGCAAAAGTAGAAGTAAAGGGTGGTACAACTCTAAGTAATGTAGCTGATAGTATTGGAATGTCACTTAAAGAATTAAAGTCTTATAATCCACATCTAAGATATGGATTTGTTCCTCCTAAAAAAGGTACTTATCATATCTATATCCCTTACGGAAAGCAGACACAATTTGCCCAAAATTTTGACCCTAAAAAAGACAATGGACGTTTTTATGTTCATAGGATAAAAAAAGGAGATTCTCTTTACTCTATAGGAAAACGATATGGAGTCTCTTATAAAATTATAAAAGATTTCAATAGATTAAAATCTAATACTCTAAGAATAAACAAAAAGTTAGTTATTCCAGTTTTGAAACCAAAAACAAGAAACTACACTATAAGAGCAGGTGATACAATAGGAAAAATATCTAGAAAATATAATGTTAAAGTTAGTACGTTGATGAAAATAAACAATAAAAAAAGTTCAAATATAGTAGTAGGTGAAAGAATTGTTATACCGTATGTTTATTAGAAGTAGTATATTTTTATTAGTTATTTTAGTTTTTAGTGGATGCTCAAGTAAGCAGTATGTTTATAATGGAGTAAGTAATAATAACTATGTATCTGGAGAGATAAAAAACTCTAAAAACATGCAAAGAGCAACTATGCGTCCATATACAGTTTTGGGTAAAAAGTATTATCCAACAAGAGTAAGTATAAATGATTCTTTTAGTGGTATAGCAAGTTGGTATGGACCAAATTTTCATAATAAGCTAACATCAAATGGTGAGTACTATAATATGCATGCTATGACTGCAGCACATAAGACATTGCCAATGAATACAATGTTAAGAGTTACAAATCTAGATAACGGAAAAAAAATAGTTGTTAGAGTCAATGATAGAGGACCATTTGTAAAATCAAGGATAATTGATTTGTCAAATGCAGCAGCACATAGAATTGATATGGTTAAAAAAGGTACAGCACCAGTTAGAATAGAAGTAATAGGATTTAATGGAGTTATTGGTAGTAGTGTGGGAAGTACAAAAAGTGTTGTTATGAGTAACTATGCAGTCCAAATAGGTGCATTTAGAAATAGAGATGGAGCATATAGATATGCTAAGCAGTATAATGAAGTAGACGGAAGGTATCGTTCAAAAGTAGTTATTGGTCAAAAAGATGGTGTAGCATTATATAGGGTTTATTTAGTAGGTTTTAAGAGTGAAGGTGAAGCTAGAGATTATAAATCAAATGATGGCTTTCGTGGTTCATTTATAGTAAGAGAGTAATAAAATGGTAAAATTAAATAGAAAAACAAAAGAGACAAATATAAGTGTAGAGTTAGAAGTGTATGGAAATGGTAAGTCAAATATATCTACAGGGATTGGTTTTTTTGATCATATGCTAGAGGCTTTTTCAAAGCACTCTTTAGTTGATCTAAATATTACATGTGTGGGTGATACTCATATAGATTTTCACCATAGTGTAGAAGATGTTGGAATTGTTATGGGACAAGCTTTAAAAGAGGCTATATACCCAATTCAAAATGTTGAGAGATATTCAAATACTATAGTTGTTATGGATGAGGCTGCAGTAGAGAGTTGTTTAGATTTAAGTAATAGAGCTTATTTGGTATATGACGTAGATTTGAGTGGTAAAGTAGGTGAGTTTGATACGGAGCTAGTTGAGGAATTTTTTAGAGCTGTTGTAAGTAGTGCGGGACTTACTTTACATATAGAGTGTAAACGTGGTAAAAACAAGCATCATATTCTTGAAGCAGTTTTTAAATCCTTTGCTGTCGCTCTTCGTCGTTCTCTTGTTAAAAATAATAGAGTTGGAGTCCCTAGTACAAAGGGTATTTTATGATAAAACTTTTAGTATTTGATGTAGATGGTTGCTTGACTGATGGTAGTATAATCTATGGAAGTAATCAAGATGAATATAAAGCTTTTAACGTAAAAGATGGCTTAGCAATTGCTTCTTGGAGTAGACTTGGTTTGAAAAGTGCTATTATAACAGGAAGAAATTCTAAAGTGGTTGAACGTCGTGCTAAAGAGTTAAATATTTCGCATCTTTATCAAGGTATTAAAGATAAAAAAACACTTTTAGAAAAGATTTTAAAAGAAGAAAACCTTACTTGGGAAAATGTGGCAGCAATTGGTGATGATTTAAATGATATTGGAATGCTTAAAAATGTAGGATGGTCATTTACTCCAAATGATGGTGTTAGATTAATAAAAGATAGTGTTAAAACAGTTTTAACTGCCTCTGGTGGAAAAGGAGCAGTTAGAGAGATGATTGATATGATAGTAGAAGAAGAGGGATTGGAAGAGGAGTTTTTAAAGCTTTGGCAGTAAAATTTTTATATTATTTTATATTTGCATTTGTAGCAATTATGCTTTTTCTACTTTATCAAAAGCCTTATGATGTACAGCTAAGTGCTAGTAGTAAAAATGAGCCAAATATAGAGATGATTGACGTAACTAACTATTCTATAACGGAAGAGGGCATTAAACATATTGTAAAGGCTATAAAAGTTTTAAGATTTTATAGATATGATGAATTTTATAATATTGATGCAATAAAAAAATCAAAAGAGTATTTTTTAGAAAAGTTAAAAGCTGATAACGGAAAATTGGTTGGGGACAATCTATATTTAAAAGGAAATGTTCGTTATAAGAATAGTGATGATGTAAAATTTAAATCAGAAAAAGTGGATTATGATCTAAAAACAAAAATTGTTAAAACTGATGTTGATTTTGCATTGGAGAACAATAGAACAATAACGCATGGAACTTCAT
>CAZIAJ010000055.1:0-10012 GCA_964537565.1 uncultured Sulfurospirillum sp. | reverse complement strand
TGTAGATTTAGATAACTTAGGTATTAAAGATATAGTTACTATATCTTTAATAGTAGTTGTTTTACTTACGATTGTTATGGTTGGTTATGCCTATTTTTCGGCAAAAGCAAAAGAAGCTATGAAAAAACCAAAAGCTCAAACTATTATGAATAGATTTGCAGGGAGTATTATGTTTGGAGTTGGAGTCGCATTAATTTCTAACTTATAATTTTTTACATGTAAAACAACTTTTTTGTGACAAAGCAGATATTTACCTTATTTTAGATAAAATGATAAAAATTTTAAAGTAAGGTCTACAATGAAGATCAGATTACCACACGCACCATATATTGCAAATAAGATAGCTATCGATTTACTAAATAGTGGCTTTGTTACGCTTCAAAGCGGTTTAGAGCCAGTAGTAAAATTAGCACAAGAGTTAATAGAAGAAGATATAAATAAAGAGATGGCACTTGAAGAAAGGGTTGCTGAAATATTAGATGATAATGAAGATGATATGGAATTTATGCAAGTAGATAGACGTAATATGTTTTGGCTTATCAAGAAAAAATTAGCAAAAGAGTATAAAGTTGTTCTTTCATATGAAGATAGATATAGTGATTTAGCTCATAGAGTTATGGAAAGTATTTGGAAAGAAGGTCTTGTAGAGTATACAGTTGCAGATAATAGAATTAAAAATATAATTTATACAGCTATGGAAAGTTATATAGAGAGTTTTGAAGATGTTGAAGAGATAGTAGCTGAAAAAATAAGTAATTATAAAAGAAAGTTAATACCAGGAAGCCCTGAGTATGATTTAGTTTTTGAGAGACTTTATGAAGAAGAGTTAAGAAAAAAAGGATTATTGCTATGAGTCTAAAGCCTATTTGGATTTACCTTGAAAATGGCACATATATTGAAGCAAAAAGTTTTGGATATGAGGGAACTAAAGTTGGTGAGATAGTTTTTAACACTTCTATGAGTGGTTATCAGGAGATTATGAGTGACCCTAGCTATGCTGGACAGTTTGTCGTTTTTACTATGCCTGAGATTGGTATTGTTGGAACAAATGATAATGATATGGAGAGCAAATCTGTTCATGCAAGTGGTATGTTAGTTAGAAATTTCAACGAAGAACCATCAAATTTTCGCTCAACTGATACACTAAGTTCATTTTTACAGACTCATAAAGGACTAGGTATTTGTGATATAGATACAAGATACTTAACAAAGATGATACGTGATGGTGGACCAAAAATGATGATTGCTTCAACTAAAATTAGTGACATTAAAGAGCTTAAAAAAATACTTGATAATACACCTCGTATTGAAGAGATAAATTATATAGAAAAAGTTAGTACAAAAGAGAATTATATTCATAAAAGTGCTGCTTGGGATGATGAAAAATTAGAGTATAAAACTGCTACAGTAAACCTAGATAAAAAAATAGTTGCTATAGATTTTGGAGTAAAGAAAAACATACTAAATGAGCTTAGTGAAGTTGGCCTTGAAGTGGAAGTAGTTCCTTATACTTTTGACGTAGATGAGCTTATAAGACGCTATAAATCAAAAGAGATACAAGGAGTATTTTTATCAAATGGACCTGGTGACCCTTTAATACTAAAAGAAGAAGCACAAAAAGTAAAACAACTAATTACTGCAAAAATTCCTATGTTTGCTATCTGTTTGGGGCATCAACTTCTTTCCATAGCGCATGACCATCCAACTTATAAGTTAAAGTTTGGACAACATGGTGGAAATCATCCTGTCAAAAACCAAAATTCTAAAGTTGTAGAGATAACAGCACAAAATCATAACTATAATGTTCCAGATTCTATTTGTAGTATAGCAAAAGTCACGCATATAAATCTTTTTGATAATACTATAGAAGGGTTAGATTATATAAATGAACCAATCTTTTCAGTACAGCATCATCCTGAAGCAAGCCCAGGACCTCATGATAGTAAGTACATATTTGAAGAGTTTGCAAATAGATTATAGTTAAAATGAAACTAGAAGAGTACAAAAGGGCAATAGAAGAGAGTAATATTGTTTCAAAAACAGATTTAGATGGTATGATAACTTTTGTAAATGATGAATTTTGTAAAGTTTCAGGTTACACTCGAGAAGAGCTTTTAGGAGCTAACCATAATATAATACGCCATCCAGATGTTCCAAAAGAAGCTTTTGAAAAGCTTTGGGGAACAATAAAAGCAAAAAAAACATATATATCTACTGTTAAAAATAGAACAAAAAATGGTGAAACATTTTATGTAAATACAACTGTAATTCCAATTCTAAACGAAGATGGAGATATAGAAGAGTTTATTGCCATAAGATATAATGTAACAAGAAATATTGCTCTTACAGATAGGTTAAAACAAAAAGAAGAAGAGCTCAAATACCTTAATGCTACACTTGAAGATAGAGTCGAAAAACAGACTAAAGAGTTACGAGAGTTAAATGCAACTTTGGAGAAAAGAGTAAAAGAAGAAGTTGATAAAAATAGAGAAAAAGATAGATTTCTTTTTCAGCAATCTCGTCTTGCTGCAATGGGAGAGATGATAGGCAATATTGCTCACCAATGGCGACAACCTTTAAGTGAATTGGGTATTATTCTTTATAAAATGAAAAAAATATATAAAAAATATGCAAATGAAAATGATTTAGATTACTATGAGAGTTATGATAACTCTAAAAAAGTGATTAAAAAAATGAGCGACACAATAGATGATTTTAGGAACTTTTTCAATCCTCATCGACCTAGCGAAGCATTTTCTATCACAGGTGCTTTAGATGATGCAATGTTGGTCATGCAAGGAACAATCCAGCGCCATGAGATAAAACTTGTTGTTGATATTAGAGATGAAGTTTGTATTAAAGGGTATTTAAGTGAGTTTTCACAGGTACTTATCAATCTACTCAATAATTCAAAAGATGCTTTTAATCAAAATAAAACTAACAATAGAATGATAAATTTAGAAATTAAAAAGTTTGATGAAAATTATGCTATTATTAGCTTCAAAGATAATGCAGGTGGCATAAATAAAGATGTTTTAGATAAAATTTTTGAGCCATATTTTACTACTAAGCACGCTAGTATGGGTACTGGTTTGGGACTTTATATGAGTAGAATGATTATTCAAAATAGCATGGGTGGAACACTTGAAGTAAAAAACTATGATAATGGTGTTTGTTTTTATATAAAAGTTCCAGTATGTAGAGATAAGGAGACATGCGATGAGTAAATTGAACAATTTGACAGTACTATTTGTTGAAGATGAAAAAGAGTTGAGAAATGCTTTAGAGAGTGCTATAGGAGATGAGTTTTCAAAGTTTATAGTAGCTCGTGATGGTGAAGATGGATTGAAGAAATTTAAAAAATTTAAGCCAGATATTGTTATTACAGATATATTGATGCCAATTCGTGATGGGCTTGAAATGGCAAAAGATATAAAACAGATTTCTCGTGAAACTCCAATCATAATTTTGAGTGCTTTTAGTGAAAAAGAGAGACTTCTTAAGGCAATTGATGTGGGTATAGATAAATACCTTATAAAGCCTATTGACCCTGATGAGTTGATGTTAACTATTAACTTTATTGCAGCGGATCTTCTTTCATTAGATAAGATTGTAGAACTTGGTAGTGGATATCAATTTGATAAAAATAGAAAAGTACTTGTAAAAGATGGCGATACTATACCTTTAACAAAAAAAGAGTTATTATTTATATCAATCTTAGTTAGAAATCTTGGAGTATTTGTTCTTCATGAAGAGATAAAAAAATATGTTTGGACAAACAAAAATGTAACTGATGCTGCTATAAGAACGTTTATAAAAAGAGTTCGTGAAAAAACTGGAAAAGAGTTTATTAAAAATGTTCCAGGTCTTGGGTACAAGATAAATAGTGAAGTATAAATAAAGTCTACATGTAAAAGCATGTAGATTTATACCCTCTTAAAAACTACTTAAAAATAACAATTTAATACAAATTTTATCTTATTAAGCTATTTTGTATTCTATATATACTATAATTCCATCAATTATGTGATATTTATGTGACATAAATTACAAATAGGAGGAATTGATGCAGTCTAGTAATATGATTAACTACGACTATTCAGTTGCAAAACTTTTTGCATTTGCCACAATTATACTTGGTATTGTTGGCATGCTGATAGGTGTTATTATAGCTTTTCAAATGGCTTATCCAGATTTAAGTAACTTAGCTGGAGAATATGGGACATTTGGAAGACTTAGACCACTTCATACAGATTCAGTTATATTTGGTTTTTTAGTGAGTGGTATATTTTCCACTTGGTACTATGTAGGGCAAAGAGTACTGAAAGTTTCAATGGCAGAATCGCCATTTTTAATGACTTTAGGAAAAATACATTTTGTATTGTATCTATTGGTTGTTGTAGCCGTAGTAGGCTCGCTTCTTTTGGGTATAACTTCTTCAAAAGAGTATGCAGAGTTTGAGTGGCCTATCGATATCGGTATTGTCGTTATTTGGGTTATGTGGGGAATGAGTATTTTTGGTCTTATTGGTATAAGAAGAGAAAAAACTTTGTATATATCGGTATGGTACTATATCGCAACTTTTCTTGGTGTCGCAATGCTTTATCTATTTAATAATATGGCAGTTCCAACTTACTTTGTTGCAGGTCTTGGTGATTGGTGGCATTCAGTTAGTATGTATGCAGGAACAAATGATGCTATGGTTCAGTGGTGGTATGGACATAATGCTGTTGCATTTGTTTTTACAGTACCTATTATTGCTATGATTTATTACTTTTTACCAAAAGAATCAGGTCAGCCAATTTTCTCATATAAACTTTCACTTTTAAGTTTTTGGGGATTGATGTTTGTTTATCTATGGGCAGGTGGACACCATCTTCTTTACTCAACAGTTCCTGATTGGGTTCAAACTATGGCTTCTATATTTTCAATAGTACTAATTTTACCTTCATGGGGTAGTGCTATCAATATGCTTCTTACAATGAAAGGTGAGTGGCAACAACTAAAAGAGAATCCACTTGTTAAGTTTATGGTTTTAGCTTCAACATTTTATATGTTTTCAACACTAGAAGGTCCTATTCAAGCTATTAAATCAGTTAACGCATTAGCACACTTTACAGATTGGATTCCAGGACACGTTCATGATGGTACTTTGGGCTGGGTTGGATTTATGATAATTGCAGCACTTCTACATATGGCACCAAGAATGTTCAAAAAAGAGTTATATAGTAAAAAGTTGATGGAATCACAATTTTGGATTCAAACAACAGGTATTGTATTGTACTTCTCAAGTATGTGGATCGCTGGTATTACTCAAGGTATGATGTGGAGAGCGAGTGACCAGTATGGTAACTTAGCTTATTCATTTATAGATACTGTAAATGTACTACACCCTTATTATACTATTAGAGGTGTTGGTGGATTGTTATATTTGATTGGTTTCATTATGTTTGCATATAATTTTTATAAAACTGTAACTGCTGGTAGAGAGCTTGAGGAAGAACCTCAGAGCACTTCACCTATGGCAGCTTAAAAGGAGGAGAGTAAAATGTTTCATTGGTTAGAAAAAAATCCATTCTTTTTTGCAGTAGCAGTATTTGTTGTTATAGCTTATGCTGGTATTGTGACTATATTACCAGATTTTATGAATAGTGCTAGACCAGTAGTGGGTACTAAGCCTTATACCGTCTTACAACTGGCTGGTCGTCAAGTTTATATAAAAGATAGTTGTAATGCATGTCATTCACAGTTGATTCGTCCTTTTAAATCTGAGACAGATCGTTATGGAATGTATAGTTTAAGTGGAGAGTATGCTTATGATAGACCATTTCTTTGGGGTTCAAAGAGAACTGGTCCAGATTTAATGAGAGTAGGAAACTACAGAACAACAGATTGGCATGAAAATCATATGCGAAATCCAAGAAGTGTAGTACCAGGCTCAATTATGCCTAATTACACTCATATGTTTAGTAACGAGGCGAACATAGAAACAGCTTATGCTGAAGCATTTACTGTTAAAAAAGTGTTTAATGTTCCTTATGATAAACCAGATATGCCAAAACTTGGGACTTATGAAGAAGCTACTAAAATGGCTTTAGCAGAGGCTAAACCTATTGTTGATAGTATGAAAAGCCCTGAAGTTAAAGCAGCATTTGCACGTGGTGAGATTAAAGAGATTGTTGCGATTATCGCATACATGAACAGTTTAAAATAAAGGTAAAACGGTGGAAATGGAAACAATTAGAGAGTTACAAGCTTATGGATACACTTTTGCAAGTGTTTTTTTAGCAGTCATATTTTACTCGTATATTTATCATCTTTATACTTCAAAGAAAAAAAGAGGTAAAGATTATGAAAAGTATGCAAGTATGGCACTTAATGATAATTTAGAAGATACTCCAGTTGAAGAAATAGAGCCGTTAGATGAAGAGAAACAAAATAGGAGCAATAAATGAATTGGCTAAATGATAATGTAAACTTGTTGGGGCTTTTAGGAGCTGCTACAATTATAATCATTACTGTTTTTGTTGTTGGAAAATATATAAAACAGATGAAAACCGACAAAAGCACGGGTGAGTTAGCAGATGAAAATTGGGATGGTATTGGTGAGTATAAAAACCCACTACCTATTGGATGGGCACTATCTTTCATAGGAGCTATGATATGGGCATTGTGGTACTTTTTTATAGGCTACCCTCTTAATGGATATTCACAAATAGGTGAATATAACGAAGAAGTAGCAGCTTACAATACAAAGTTTGAAAGTAAATGGGCAAATCCAGATGACCAAACTTTACTTGGTATGGGTGAGGGTGTATTTCTTGTACAATGTGCACCGTGTCATGGTATTATAGGTGATGGTATAAATGGTAAAGCTGCTGATCTTAGTAGTTGGGGAACTGAAGAAGCGATAGTTAATACTATTGTAAAAGGTTCAAAAGGTATGAATTATCCATTAGGTGAAATGCCAGCAGGATTACTTGATAAAGATAGTGCAAAAGCAGTAGCTGCTTATATGACAGAAAAGATTACAAAAACTGGTACTAAAAATCCAGATTTAGTTGCAACAGGTGAAGCTCTTTGGGCAACTTGTACTGCCTGTCATGGTGGAGATGCTAAAGGTATGGGAGGAAGTGCTCCAGATATCTCTAAATATGGACACCCAGAGTTTGTTGCTAGTGTCTTAAATCATGGTAAAAAAGGTATGATTGGTGATATGCCTAAATTTAACGATGGACGTCTAACTGACATTCAAAAACTTGCTGTTGGTAAGTACGTTAATTCACTAACACAATAAGGACTATTATGGAAAATACAAATAGGAATGTTTTTGGAATACATGGTATTACAGGTATGTTGATAGCTACTGTACTTCTTTTGAGTATATTAGCAGGATTGACAATGTGGGGAATAAATGTACAACAAGTTGCCGCAGATAATCCTTATGAAATTACGAATCCACAAGCTATCAAGATGATAGATAGTGAAAATTCAAAATTGATAAAGAAATAGGAGAGAATGATGGATAAAATTATAACATTAGGTCTCGTAATCCTAGCAGCGGTAGCCGCTTGGGCAGTACTTACATCAAATCATCTATACATTGGTTAATATGAGTAGTAGATTTGAACTATTAAAGCGTAAAGTCATTGTACTTTGCGCTTTACTTATATCACTAAATACAGTTGCTAATGCAACATATATTATACAAAATGATAATATAATAAATGAAAAAGTATCTTCAAAAGTTGAAAGCTTAGGAGATGAGCTTTATAAAAAAACATCTATAAGTGTATATGTAACACTACCTGCTTCTCTAAAAGAAAAGTCTATAAATGAGTATGCTAAAGAGTTAGTAAAAAAACTAAAAGAGCCTTATGTTCTGTTAGTATTAGCTAAAAAAGAGAAAAAAGTTGATATAGTTAATTCTAAAATATTAAATGATAAATTTGATAAAGAAGGAATTTTGAGTCCTTTCCCTTGGAGTGGATCAATCATACCTCTTTTATCTGTTAAAAAAGATAATGATAATTATAATGTAGCTGTTTTAAATGGATATGCAGATATAGTTGAACAGATAGCAAAGTCAAAAAATATTGTTTTAGAAGGTGCTTTAGGAGATGTCAATAGAGATATATATCACTACTTAAAGATTGGTATATATGGTTTTTTATTGATGATTGTAGGAAGATATTTTTACACAAAAGTGAGAAAAAATAATGAATAGCAGAGTAAAACAAGAGAAGAACTATTGGCCTCATGCCATAGTAATAGTTTTAATGTTTATGGTTTTTGCATGTGCTATGGTAGTTAAGATTGCTATAGATAATCCAGTTCAGATGGATAGCTTCTATTTAGAAAAATACCAAACTGTAAATGAAGATATAAATAAAAATCGAGAAAAGCAGAAAAATTGCGAAGAAAATTTTTCTATAAAATATAAAACAGAAAAATTTACTATTGGTAAATCAAATACTTTTAAAATGAGTATAGAAAATATAAAAAATCACAGTTTAGTTAAAAATGCCGAAATAAAACTTGTTTTATCAAGACCTGATACAAATGAATTTAATCAAGAATTTAGTCTAAAAAGTGCAACAAATGGAGTTTTTGTTTTTAATGGTATTGAAGTAAATAAACCAGGCCGTTGGCAAATATTGACTAAAATAAAAATTGGTGATAAAAGTAGCTACAATAAGTATGAAGTTTATGCCTCAAAATAGTTTAAGTATAAACTCTTTACCTCCAAATTTATGAACTGAATCATAAGCTCTTACAGTTACTTTATAAACCCCATTTGGAATTTTAACACCAGAAATTGACCTAGTAAAAGGCTGCTCATCTACGTGAGGATGAAACAAAACTCTAGTTGCTAGTATTGCTCCACTTGGAGATAATATTTCATACTTATTTACATAGTGATTCCAGCCTGTATCGTTGTGTTTTATAGTTACACTAAAATTACAATTTTTATTGGTATCGCAAATTGATTTTACATTTAAGACATCAGCTTCATTGGAAAATAGGGAACTAGCTAATATCAATATCAATATAATTTTTTTCATTTTATTCCATGCTTTCGCCAGTATTCATTGGCATACTGCTTCTTGAGTACTCAACTATACCACCATCATAAACCTTAACATCTTTCATACCAACTAAAAATTTAGATACGAACCAAAGTCCTCTTGCTTTATGTCCCGTGTTGCAGTAGATGTTAAGTGGTTTGTCTAACTCCACACCATAGCCACCGTTATAAAGTATCTTTTTAGCTTTATTTTCTGAGATAAATTCAAAATAAGTATTAGTTTTTACAGTATATCTTATCATCGGGGTAAGTTTAGCCGTAGGAATCCGCCCATGTCTAACTAAATCTTTTCTATCATCTTCTCCTATATAAAACTTACCAACTCTAGCATCTGTTATCTGCTTATCTTCATCGTATATAGCATCTATAATATCACTCATAGAAGATACTATACTTCTATCATAACTTTCTAGTTCTATATCACTTTTTTTGAGTATGGGAAGTTTAGTAGTTGTTTCTCTTTTTTCATATGTCCATTTTGCAAAACCACCATTTAAAATAGTACTATTTTGAAAACCATATAACCAAGTATTCCACATTCCACTAGCTGCATCTGCAAAATCTTTATTTTGTCTGCCAGCACTGTAAAAAACTATTGTACTATCTTTAGTTACTCCAGCGTTTTGAAGTATCTGTTGCATTTGTGAAGGAGTGTTTGGTAGTTTTGGAACAGTTCCAAGTTTTCCTTGAAAGAATACTGCTTTAGGATAGTTTACAGCACCAATTATATGAGATTTTTTATATTCCTCAGATTTTCTAGTGTCTATTAAAACTAAGTTTTTATTAGTGATATTTTTTGCTAACCATCTGGTATCTACAACGTGATTTTGAGGAATATCTATGGCAGATAGTGTCAGTGCTATAGATAAAATAAATATAGTTTTTTTCATATGATTCCTTTGTATCATTTATATGATATTATAT
>CAZIAJ010000054.1:0-10067 GCA_964537565.1 uncultured Sulfurospirillum sp. | reverse complement strand
ATATCTTTTAAGTATTTAGGGTGCATACCAAATCCTGGGCGAACTGAGCGAATATTGTTTTCATTAAATTTCTCTCCTTTTTCTATTTTTTGGCTTACATAGAGACTTCTTGTAAATTGTCTAGATTTTTCACTAACTTTGTAGTTTATATTTCCTAAAAGTTTTTCTGTATCTCTTATAGCTTGTACCATCTTTTTAAACTCTTTTTTATCTAAAGAAAAACTAGCATCTGCTCCACCTATGGATTTATCTAATATAAAATGTTTCTCAATCACTTTTGCACCCAATGTTATAGCTACTATAGGTGCAGTAGTTCCTAATGTGTGGTCTGAAAAACCTGAAATTACTTCAAAAGTTTTCGCTAAATCTGGGATTGTATTTAGGTTTGCATCTTCTAATGGAGCAGGATATGCACTTGTACATTTTAGAAGAACAATCTCATTATTTCCAATTTCACGACAAATTTTTACTACATCTTCTATCTCTTGTTTAGTTGCAATTCCTGTTGAAATTATGATAGGCTTGCCTTTGCTTGCAGTGTATCTTACAAGTTCATAATCAGTTATCTCAAATGAGGCAATTTTGTAACAACTTGGCTCAAATTGCTCTAAAAAATCAACTGCACTTTTATCAAAAGGGGTGGAAAATATATCTATATCCAAACTTTTTGCATATTCAAATAACTCTTTATGCCACTCCCAAGGTGTGTAAGCCTCTTTATACAAGTCATAAAGTTTTTTACCATCCCATAGAGTTCCTCCTTTGATAATGAAGTCTTCTTTGTCACAATCAAGTGTTAGAGTATCGGCAGTGTAGGTTTGGAGTTTTATAGCATTCGCACCTACTTCTTTTGCAGCTTTTATAGTATCAAGGGCATTTTGGAAATTGCCATTATGGTTTGCAGAGAGTTCAGCAATGATAAAAACTCCATCATTAATTAAATCAAAACTACCTATTTTCAAATCAATTCTCCATCTTTTTAATCGTTAGTTTATATTTATGACCATCTATTACAAAAAATGCAGGATATTCTTTATTATCAACAATTCTCAGCAAATTAAATTGTTCTTTTATAGTTTTGTTTATATCTAGTTGACTATCTTTTTGAGATCTTTTGGAATAAAAAGTTTCCTTGCCACTTTGTGGTTCTCTTAGATGGTATAAATTATATTGATTTAAAAATTTTAAACACATTTTCATTATAAATATTGCTTGTTTTTTTCTAAGTTCAATATTGAGCTCATAACCTGTTAATTGAAGGATATCTTTCATATAAATATCACCATTATCAACTCCATTAGAAGCTTCAAACATACTAAAAGTAATTTTATTTTTTCCTTCTAGTATTTGCCAGAAAAAAGGAGCCCACCCTTTTCCTTTTGGTAAATCACTTGCATGAACTACTATATTGTGTTTATGATTTAAGAATTTTTTAGGAATTAAATGATGATAACTAAGTATAAATAGTACATCATATACCTCATTTATATCTTTGTGATTAAAAAATAATTGAGAATTTGTGATTTGTCTATTTAGTTTTTTTGCAAAAGGTACAAACCACTGATCTAGCGAAGTTAAAATGGCAATTTTCATAATTTTTCTTTTATCTTAATCATATTAAATTCTTCTAATACACAATATCCATTTTGTTTTAGATATTTATATATATCGTCCTGATTTTCTGCAGTTTTAATAGCCAAAAAATCAAACTCCATAAATAAAACTTCATGCACTATTACACTAGGGGTTATTATGGCAAATCTGCTTTGGTTCATAAGTTTTGCAACTTCATTTGAATCTACATGTAGAGTGATATTATCATAATTTATAACATACTTTTTCAACTCTTTTAAGTTTTTATTTGTACTTGTAGTTAAAAGGGCTATCTTTTTATTTTTTGGTAAAGTTTTTAGTATGGGTATATTTATATTTGTAGTGTCTGCTCCACCCATAGCGATAAAAATATCATAAATCTTTTCTCTTTTTACGCTCTTTTCTTTATGAAACTCATCTCTTATGAGTGGTGGGATGATTGTAACTATATTTTGATTTTTGTATTTTGATATGTCTGCACTTATATTGTGGTTTATAATCTCATCACAAAAATGTTCTCTGTAGTCATCATCAAATACACTTAATTTTATATGTGGAAAAAGTTTTTTAAATTTTTGTTCGTGTTTGTGTGTAAAATTATAGTTGTCTATTACTACATTTATTGGTTTTAATTTTTCTATATGTACAAAAAAATCCTCTTCTTTTTTTACAGTTATGAGTGGATACTCTAAAAACTTCTTTTTATCACTTTTAGATATAAAGACAACTTCTTTAAAATTTTTAGCATAAACTAAACTTCGCATTAGATGTCCAAGACCGATACTACTTCCAAAATCTACTCTAAAAATTACCATTTAAAGCCTTAAACATATATTCAGCTCTAATAAAATCTTCCATAGTATCTATATCTTGAACTAGATGACGGGGAAGTACAATAGGGATAGAATCTTTTCCAAAAAATAGTTCATCACTTTTAATTCTTCTTTTTTCCCAATAAAACTGTCCTGCATCTTGGTATGCCTCTTCAAGGTCTTGGCTTCTTTTGTCAAAAAAATATGGTGTAAACATCTCACATCGTCCATTTATCACTTTAAAAGTTCTTTGTATTGGAAAAGGCATAGTTGTTACACTAAAACTTCTACAAGCATCAGAGTTTTTTAGTTTTTCATAACCTTCTTTTAAGTAACTCTCTTGCAAAAAAGGAGCTGTTGCATAGATGGTGCAACTATACTCTACCTTTTCATTTATCTCTTTTTCTAAAGTAGCTACAACAAAATTTATCACATCAAATGTACCTGTAAAGTCATCACTAAGTTCATCTGGTCTCATTTGAACTTCGGCTCCATACTCTATAGCGACTTTTGCTATCTCATTGCTGTCGGTTGAGACTATAACTTTGTCAAAAAGTTTTGAGTTTAGAGCTGTTTCTATGCTATAAGCTATAAGTGGTTTACCGCAGAACTCTTTTATATTTTTCTTAGGTATCCTTTTACTACCACCTCGAGCAGGAATAATAGCTACTATCATACTCTACACTTTCTATGTTCTTTTAAAATTTCTAAAAGAGTTTTAGCAACAAATTTTGCATTTTCTAAACTCATCTCTTGATGGCAAGGGATACTTAGCTCAGCCTTATAAAACTCTTCTGTATTATCTAATCTCGTCTCACCAAATAAATTTTTATAAAGTGAAAATTTATAAAGTGGTTTGTAGTGAACTTGCACACCAATACCCTTTACATGTAAAGCTTTAAATATATCCTCTTTTGCACACCATAGCGATCTATCTAATAGTATAGGATAAAGATGGTAAGAACTCTTTACATATAAAGGAATTTTTATAGGGAAAAAGTATGGGTTGTCTTTAAACTCTTTATCATAAAATTTAGCTATTTTAGCTCTTTTTTCTATGAACTTATCCACTCTTTTAAGTTGACTTATCCCTAATGCACAAGCTACATCGTTAAGTCGGTAGTTGTACCCAAGATCAAAAGCATCACTGTTCCAAACTTGTTTTTTTATGACACCGTGGCTTCTTAGCAGTTTTGCTTTTTTATATATTGTTTCATCATTGGTAAGTAGTGCACCACCTTCTCCACAAGTAGTTATAGGCTTTATAGCATGAAAACTGTATATTGCGATGTCTGCTTTACTTCCCACTTGTTCTTTGTTAAGTTTACTTCCAAGGGCATGACAGCTATCTTCTATAAGTTTGAGGTTATACTTGGTACAAATTTCTCTGATTTCATCAATATTGACAGGATTGCCACCAAAATCTACTGGAACTATAGCTTTGGTTTTTTGTGTTATAAGAGACTCTATTTTGTTTTCGTTTATATTGCCATCACTTTTAATATCACAAAAAATTGGTTTTGCTCCAACCATTAGTGCTGCATTTGAAGTTGCCGCAAAAGTTAGTGGTGTTGTGATGATTTCATCATCTTTTTTTAACTCTGCACAGAGATAACTTACATGTAAAGCTGATGTTGCGGAGTTCATAACAACAGCATACTTCATACCTATATACTCACTAAGTGCTGTTTCAAACTCTTCAACCTTGTTTCCTCCTGTTAGAAAATCTCCTTTTAAAGTCTTTATAACAGTTTGAATATCTTCATCATTTATTGATTGTCTACTATAAGGAATCATGCCTTAATCATCTCCATCAAACCTTTTGTATCTAGCCATTGTGTATTAGTTTCAGAGCTATACTCAAAGCCTATTTTTACAGGCTTGCCTATCTCATTAAGTGCGTTACATGTAAAGTCGCTTGTTTGTGTAAATGTTATACTAGGTTGAATCACATAGTGGTCATCAAACTCTAAGGTTAGATGGCTATCATCTTTTGGAACCATCACTTCATGTAGTTTTTCACCAGGTCTTATACCTATGATTTTAACTCCTAAATCTGGAGCTAATGCTTTTGCCAGATTGAGCATAGTCATAGAAGATATTTTTGGTATAAATATCTCTCCACCATGCATTCGAGCAAAATTTTTAAGTACAAACTCTACACCCTGTTCTAGTGTTATCCAAAAGCGAGTCATATGCTTTTCTGTAACAGGAAGCTCTTTTGCACCATCTTTTATAAGCTTTTGAAAAAACGGAACAACAGAGCCACGAGAGCCTACTACATTTCCATATCTTACAACTGAAAAAGCGGTACGCCTTCCTCCTCTAATGTTGTTAGCAGCAATAAATAGTTTATCACTTGCAAGCTTTGTTGCACCGTATAGATTGATAGGATTTGCTGCTTTATCAGTTGAGAGAGCGATGACTTTTTGAACTCCACACTCAAGTGAGGCATCTATAACATTTTGTGCACCATTTATATTTGTTTTTATACACTCCATTGGATTATACTCTGCGATAGGTACATGCTTAAGGGCTGCTGCATGGATAACATAGTGAACACCATACATAGCTTTTTTAAGACGTTCTAGGTCTCTTACATCTCCTATCATATACCTCATGCACTTGTCACTAAATAGTTGTGCCATTTCATACTGTTTTAACTCATCTCTTGAATATATAATTATCTTATTTGGTTTATACTTTTTTAGTAAAATTTCAGTATATTTTTTGCCAAAACTTCCTGTACCACCTGTTATAAGTATATTTTTGCCATTGAACAAAGTATATCCCTTTTTACTATAACTTAAGCAAGATTTATTCCATTTGACATATTTACCATTGAAGAGTATAATCTTATAAAGGTTAGATTAAGGAGAATGTTATGAATATAGGTAATAGTTTCAATACTCAGACCATCAACTATATGGATCAAAACAAAACCAATACAGAAGAGACACTCTCTAAGATAGGGGCTGTTCGTGAATTGAGTGGTAAAGATGGCGCAGATTTGATTATATCAGACTCTTTATCTTACCAGATTTCTACTCTAACTCAAAATATACAAAATGAAAATGAGTCAATTGCTAAGAATCAAATAGCTGATTCATCAGTTCAAGCACTTTCTCAAAGTGCAGATAAACTCAATCAGCTTTCAGTTGCTAGTAATAATGCTGCGTTAAATAGTTCACAAAGGGATGCCTTAAATAGCGAATTTCAAGCTACTTTAGACTCTATGCAAGATATTATAGATACTACTCAATACAATGGTATGGAACTTCTGTCTTCATCAGAAAGTTTAGGAGTTAGTGGGTTAGATTCTCTTAGTATAGATAATCAAGAAGGGATATTGTCTTTTGCTAGTGATTTAAGCTCACTTAGTTCAACTATCGGTTCAAATATGAATCAAAGTTCTGTAAGTATATCAAATTCACTTTCAGCTGTTTCAAGTTTGACAAACTCATATGCTAATATCTCTGAAGAGCCTATGGATACAAAAATTAGTGATTTGAAAACAGATCAAATAAAACTAGATAGTTCTATTTTGGCACAAACTCACCAAACACAAATGCTACAGCAGAGAATGACTACACTATTGGTTTAAAGGTATAAATGAAATTTTTTGTTTTTGCTTTTTTACTCATTTATGTTGGGGTGTTGGTATATTTTTATCTTACACAAGACTCAAAGATTTTTAAGCCTAATTATATAGAAAAGAGAGAAGCTGTTAAAGTAGAGAATATGGAAAACATATCTTTACATGTAAATGGTGATGTAGTCCTTTGGGGAGTTTATAAAAAAGCTGATAAAAAAGATACTAAACTTATATTATATTTTGGTGGAAATTCAGATGATGCAACACGTATACTTCTACATGTAAAAAGTTTAAAAGAGTTTGATTTTATAGCATTTAACTATCGTGGATTTGTAAAAAGCAGTGGTAAACCAACGCAAAAATCATTTTTTAGTGATGCTCTTAAAATTTATGACAAATATGCAAAAAATAGAGATGTTATAGTTGTAGGAAGAAGTTTAGGCACAGGAGTTGCCTCCTATCTAGCTAGTAAGCGTAAAGTAAAAGGAGTAGTTTTAATAACCCCATATGACTCTATAGCTTCAATGGGAAAAGAAAAATATCCTTATTTACCTATATATATGCTTTTAAAACATAAGTTTGAATCTATAAAATATATACAAAATATAAATGTCCCTATAGGCTTAATAGAAGTTAAAAATGATAAAGTTATAACAAAGCCACACTTTGATAAGCTAAAATCTAAAGTACAAAATATAGCTCTACATGTAGTGTTTGAAAACACTACTCATGGAGAAGTATTAACTCACTCTGATTTTGAAATAACACTAAGGAAAATGATAAATGCTATGTGACAGAAATTTTATAAATATTGCTCATGAATTAGCAAGTGCAAGTAAGTGTGTATCTAAACAAGTAGGTGCTGTGATAGTTAAAGATGGGAGAATTCTTAGTACAGGATATAATGGAACACCTTCGGGATATACAAACTGTTGTGATTATTGGGATGGTGAGTATACAAGTGAGCATCATGAATGGAGTAAGACATATGAAATTCATGCAGAGATGAATGCAATTATCTGGGCTGCACGTGAGGGTATAAGTATAAAAGGTGCAACTATATATGTCACACTCGAGCCTTGTAGTGATTGTAGTAAAAATATTATCGCGAGTGGAATTAAGAGGATAGTTTATAATAAAGCTTACGAGCATACAAACTCAGATATCGTGACAAAGTTTATAAAAGATAATGGTGTAATCATAGAGCAGATAGACTAAGGGTCATTTCGTTTTAAGTAGTTATACATAGAAAAAATAGTAAAATGTAAAAATTTTTATTATATAAATAATGTGAGGAAAAGTATATGACAAATAGAGAAATTAAAGATTTAATGCGTTTTTTTGATGGTAGTGACATCACTAAGGTTAAGATTAAAAATGGTGAATTTTCAATAGAGCTACAAAAAGGTTTTGACGGAAGTTCAATAGTACCAGCACCAGTATCAGTAACTGCACCTGTAGTTTCTGCTCCAGTTGTATCTGATGTCCAAGCAGCACCAATATCTTCTGAAGTTAGTGGAGAGAGTATAAAATCACCTATGGTAGGAACGTTTTATTCAGCACCAGCTCCAGGGGCTGAGGCATTTGTTAAAGTAGGAACTGTTGTTAAAAAAGGTCAAACAGTAGCAATCATCGAAGCAATGAAAATTATGAATGAGATAGAAGCTGAATTTGATTGTAGAATACTAGAAATTCTTCTAGAAGATGGACAGCCAGTAGAGTTTGATATGCCACTATTTATGGTTGAGAAAGTTTAAACATGGCTATTATCGAGAAGATTCTTGTCGCAAATAGAGGTGAAATAGCCCTAAGAGCGATAAGAACTATCAAAGAGATGGGTAAAAAAGCGATTGCAGTTTACTCAAAAGCTGATAAAGATGCACTTTATCTTCAGTATGCTGATGCTAGTATTTGTATTGGTGAAGCGGCTTCAAGTGGAAGTTATCTTAATATACCGGCTATTATAGCAGCAGCTGAGATTAGTGGTTGTGATGCTATTTTCCCAGGTTATGGCTTTTTAAGTGAAAACCAAAGCTTTGTAGAGATTTGCGGACATCATGGTATAAAGTTTATTGGACCTAGTTCAGATTTAATGGTGATGATGAGTGATAAATCAAAAGCTAAAGAGGTTATGAAAAAAGCTGGTGTTCCTGTTATAGAAGGTAGTGAGGGTGCTCTTTCAGATGTTGCTGAAGCTATCAAAATGGCTAAAAAAATAGGCTACCCAGTTATCGTAAAAGCGAGTGCTGGTGGTGGTGGACGTGGTATGAGAGTAGTTGAAAGAGAAGAAGATTTAGAAGTTGCTTATCTTTCAGCAGAGAGTGAATCCCTAACAGCTTTTGGTGATGGTACACTTTATATGGAGAAGTATATTAAAGACCCGCGTCATATAGAAGTACAAGTTATTGGTGATTGCCATGGTAATGCTATTCATATTGGAGAGCGTGATTGTTCACTTCAGCGTCGTCATCAAAAGCTTATAGAAGAGTCACCTGCTGTAGCACTTGATGAGAAAACAAGAGCTGAACTTCATGAAGTAGCAGTAAAGGCAGTAAAGTTTTTAAAGTATGAAAATGCTGGAACTTTTGAGTTTTTATTAGATGCAGATAAAAACTTTTATTTTATGGAGATGAATACAAGGCTTCAAGTAGAGCATTGTGTTAGTGAGATGGTAAGTGGCATAGATATAATTGAGCTTATGATAAGAGTAGCAGAAGGTGAAGAGCTTCCTGCACAAGATACGATTAAATTTGCAGGACATTCAATAGAGTGTAGGATTACAGCTGAAGATCCTGTTAAGTTTATCCCAAGCCCAGGAAAGATTACAAAGTATATTGCTCCTGGTGGTCGTAATGTAAGAGTTGATTCTCATATATATCAAGGTTATACAGTTCCTCCTACTTATGACTCAATGATAGGAAAGCTTATTGTATGGGGTGAAGATAGAGACAAAGCTATAGCAAAGATGAAAAATGCTCTTAGTGAGTATCAGATAGAAGGTATAAGAACAGTTATAGATTTTCACTCTAAAATGATGGATAATAAAGACTTTATAAGCAATAATTTCGATACAAATTATTTGTCAAAGTACTAAACATAAAAGATAAGCAAGTTCATAAGCTGAACTTGCTTATTGTTCTACTACCTATTTAGGAAGGAGATCTTACTACTTTTATAGTTGCAGATGACTTTAACTTCTCAAAGTAGTCTTTTATAGCTTTATCCTCTTGTTGTTTTGATAAAACTCTATAGATATTGTTTTTCACATCTTTATAAGGGATCTGTTTCAAATCTTTTTTCTCTTTTATATAAAACATAGTTAAACCATTTTGCATGTTTAATATTTGAGTAAATTTTCCCTGTTTTGTGTTGTTTAATAATCCTTTTAGTTTTTCATCTAAACTATTTGCGGATAATGTTTTATTTTCTATCTTTACGTCTGCTGGCTGTAGCATAGGGTTATTTCTTATAGCTTCTAGACTTTTGCCATTTTTTGATTTATATATAGTAACATTGAAATTATTTGCAAGTTTAAATTCATCTGGATTGTTTTTATAAAACTTTTTTAAATCACTATCTTCTAAGCCTTTTATTTTATCTCTATATATACTCTGATAGAGTTTATCTCTTTTGATTTTTTCTTTTATCTCTTTTTTATATTTATCTATCTTAATCTCTTTTTCTTTGAGCATATTTAAAAACTCATATTGGCTAAGACCATTTCTACTAGCTAGATTTTCTATATATTTATCAACCTCAAATATATCAGCAGTTATGCCTAATTTTTTGATTTGAGACTCTTCAAGTTTTTGTCTAACCAAAATATTTAATGACTCTTTTTTAGAGATTTTAAATTTTTGAGAGTATTTATATACTTCATAAAGTGTTATGGGTTCATCATTTATGATAACAGAAACACCAGTAACGATGCCAGAAAAGCCGAGAGTTGCACAAAGAGATGCACCAATTAATAGTCGAGGAATAATCTTCAATAATAATCCTTTTATAAGTAAAAATAGCTTACAATGATACCATTATTTTTAAAAAACTAAATTAAAGTTTGATAA
>CAZIAJ010000053.1:0-10186 GCA_964537565.1 uncultured Sulfurospirillum sp. | reverse complement strand
AAAAAAGAGAATTCATAATGAATTAAGAAAGATTTCTAGAAGTGGATTAAAAATAGAAGATAGTTTTTATGAAGAGTATGAAACAAAAGCTATAGAAGACTTGAAATTAAGAGTTGTTGATTGGGTCCAAACTGTTAGATATGGAGAAAATGGTTATGTTTGGATACATGATACTTCCCATCATCTTGTAGCCCATCCATTTAGAACTTATGATATAGGTGTTGATGATACTAACAATACGGACTCTACTGGAGAAAAGATATTTCAGAAGTTTATTAATGTAGCTACACATAATAAAAAAGGTGGTTTTGTAGAGTATTATTGGGCAAAACCAGAGTTTGGAGCACCTAGAAAAAAGATAGGATTTTTGCAGTTAGATAAAGAGTGGGGTTGGGTGATAGGAACTGGTCTATATGTTGATGACATTGAGCTTTCAATTACTAAGAAAAAGCTACTTTTAGAACAAAAAATAGATAAGTATGTCCGTATTATCTTACTAACAGCACTTACTTTGATGATTGTTTTAGGGCTTGTAAGTTATTTCATATCAAGATATATTGCACAAATTTTTACTAGCTATAGAGAAAAAGTATACAAAAAAGAGCAAGCTTTAAAAGAGTTCAATAAAATGCTTACTAGCAGAATAAATAAAGCATTAAAAGAGGCAAAAAAGAAAGACCAAGCACTACTTCACCAATCTAGACTTGCTCAGATGGGAGAGATGATAAGCATGATAGCACATCAATGGCGTCAACCTTTGTGTGAAATCTCTGGAATATTTATGGAGATGGAGACTGCAGCTAAGTTTGATAAGGCAGATAAAAAATTTATAAAAAATGAAGTACAAGATGGTAATAGAATTGTTTCGTATATGTCAAAAACTATAGATGATTTTAGAGATTTTTTTAAACCAGCAAAAATAAAAGAGAAATTTAGCCTAACACAAGCATGTAAAGAGGCTATAACACTAGCAAGTGCAAGCTTGAAAAATAGAGATATTAAACTATCACTACATGTAGATAAAGATATATATGTGAGTGGATATCCTTCAGAGTTTGCTCAAGTTATTTTAAACTTGATATTAAATGCAAAAGATGTTTTAATAGAGAGAGATGTAAAAAAACCACAAATTACTATCACGATAGAAAAAGGTGAAGTTATAGTAAATGATAATGGTGGTGGAATTGATGCTGAGATTATAGATAGAGTTTTTGAACCATATTTTAGCACTAAAAAAACAACAGGAACAGGTCTTGGACTATATATGTCAAAAATGATAATACAAGAGAATATGGGTGGAAAAATATTTGTTACAAATAGCGATATAGGAGCCAAGTTTTGTATAAAAATTTAAGTATTCTTTGTGTAGAAGATGAGATTGGTGTGAGAAAACATTTGGTAAATACATTAGGTTATTACTTTAAAAATGTATATGAAGCTACTAATGGCGAAGAGGGATTGAGACTATATTATGAGTTTAATCCAGATATTATATTATGTGATATACAGATGCCTATTATGGATGGGATTGAGATGATTAAACTTATAAGAAAAGATGACATAATCACACCTATAGTACTTTTAACAGCACACAATAGCGAAGAGTACTTAATGAAACTTATAAACCTTCAAGTGCAACATTTTATACTAAAGCCAGTTAATGCAAAGAATTTGGAAGAGGGTATAGCCAATGCATTTCAAGGAAAATATATTGGAGATTTATTACTAGAAGAGGGTATATTTTTAAATATAGATAGTTCTTCTTTATTGGTTGATGAAAAAGAGATAAGCTTGAGTCTTAGAGAGGTGAAATTTTTGACACTTTTAGCTCAAAATAGACTTATTCGTTATGATGAGATAGAAAATGAATTGTGGAGTGAAAAAGCTATGAGTTTTGATGCTTTAAAGAGTTTCATTAGAGATTTGAGAAAAAAATTGCCTATTGAAATTATAGAAAATATACCACAAGTTGGTTACAGATTGTTACATAGATAGAGAATTTTTTTTTACATATAGATTTTTTATGTTTTCCCCACTTTTTCCCCACTTTTGTTTAATAACATATATGAGGTTGTACGACCGAAAGGTTGTGCTTTAGTGAGAGGAATTTAACTTGGACTTGTTCAAGTTAAAGGAGACGTTAAATAATAAGGAGAAAATATGTTAAAAAAAGTAGCTTTACTTGTTGGTGCAACAGCACTATTAGTTGCAGGAAATGTTAAGTTAGATTTGAATGCAAAATATGGAGCAAATAACTTCCATACAAAAGGTGCAGAGAAATTTGCAAGTTTGGTTAGTAAGTATACGAATGGCAGTGTAAAAATCACAGTTCATGCTGGTAGTTCTTTGGTTAAAGGTAATCCTTTGAAGGCTGTTAAGGATGGTACAGCTCCAATGACAGATATGTTTATACCATTTACAAGTGGTGGGGGCAAGGTTTTTGGAATATCTGCTCTTCCTTTTGTAGCTTCAAGTTACGATGATGCTTATAGACTTTATCAAATTTCAAAACCAGCATACGATAAGGTAGCAAAAAAGTGGAATCAAAAGATGCTTTATGCTGTAACTTGGCCACCAAGTGGAATCTATACAATGAAACCTATAAATTCTACTAAAGATTTTGCAGATATAAAGGCAAGAACTTATGATAAAAACTCAGCAAACTTTGTAAAAATGGCTGGAGGTAATGCAGTTGCACTTCCATGGGGAGAGGTTTACTCAGCACTTCAAACAGGTATGGTAAACGGCGTTGTAACATCATCAGCAAGTGGAAAAGATGGCAAGTTATGGGAAGTTTTAAAGAATTTTACTAAAATTGGTTATGCATATCCTCTTCAAGCAGTAACAATTAATCTTGATTACTGGAACTCTTTAAGTAAAGATCAACAATCTGCAATGCTAAAAGCAGCTAAAGAGATTGAAGCAATGCAATGGGAAGAGAGTAAAAAAGAAGATGCAATTGCTCTTAAAATGTTAGCTGATAATGGTATGAAAGTAAATGAGCCAAGTGCAACTTTGAAAGCTGAACTAGATGCTATTGGTAAAAAGTTACTTGCTAAGTATTTAGCAGATGCAAATTCTGGAATAAAGAAGATTTTCGCTGAGTATAAGTAATGTTTTGGCTTGAATCATTAAATAGTAAGCTCTCCAAATGGGGAGCTTACATTTCATCGATACTTTTTGTTTCTCTAGTTGTGTTGGTTATGACAGAGATTATTGGGCGCTCATTTTTTGATTACTCAACTATGCTTGCTGATGAATACAGCGGATATTTTTACCTTGGAGCAGTTTTTTTTGGTTTGGCTTATACTTTCAATGATAGTGGTCATATAAGAATAAATATAATAACTTCAAGACTTAGAAAAAAAACTCAACGATATATTGATATTTTTGCAGGTATCTTGGCAACTTCTATACTAAGCTATGCTCTTTACTATAGTTATCTATTTATGATAGATTCTAAGGAGATGGATATGCTTAGCGAGGCAGTATCTGAAACACCTCTTTGGCTTACTCAAATTCCTATGACTGTAGGTATGAGTCTATTTGTTTTTGCTTCGTTTGTTTTTACACTTAAAAGGATTTTTAATGATAAGTGATCCTTTGGTTTTATCTGTTGTATTGATTGGCATTATGTTTTTCTTTTTGCTTAGTTCTATCTGGATTGGTGCATCTTTGATGCTTACAGGTATTGCGGGTATGTTTTTATTTGAGCATAATTTACCACCTGCTATTAGCCTTTTTCAAAAAGCAGGTGATTTACTAGCTGGGTCTATGTATGATTCTATGAACTCTTGGTCACTAGCAGCTTTACCTATGTTTATATTGATGGGTGAGATTTTATACCACTCTTCTATATCAACTAGACTTCTAAATGGGCTCATGCCTTGGCTTGCAAAAGTACCTGGTAGACTTTTACATGTAAATGTGGCAGCATGTTCACTTTTTGCAGCAGTTTCGGGCTCTTCGGCAGCTACAACGGCAACTGTAGGCAAGATAACACTAAGTGAGCTAAAAAGTAGAGGTTATAGTAAAAAACTTGCTATTGGTTCACTTGCAGGAAGTGGAACACTTGGTTTTTTGATACCTCCAAGTTTGATTATGATTATTTATGGTGTACTTTCTGATGTATCTATAGGTAAACTTTTTATTGCTGGAGTTTTTCCTGGACTTCTTCTTGCTACTTCTTATTCTTTTTATATTATGTTTATATCAAGTATTGATAAAACAACAGTTCCTGTAACGCAAGAAAAATTCACTAATTTAGATAGGCTTAACTCTTTAAAAGACTTAGCACCTATATTTTCTTTGATTATTTTGGTTATGGGAAGTATTTATGGAGGTTTTGCAACTCCTACGGAAGCAGCAGCTCTTGGTGTTGTTGGCGCTATGGCTTTAGCAACATTTTTCAAAAGTTTTAACTGGAAGATTTTTCAAGAGTCACTTTTTAATGCAGTCAAAACAACTGTAATGATCAGCTTTATCATCATTGGTGCAGGATTTTTATCTCAAGTAGTAGGATTTTTAGGGATTGCTAGGGCAATTAGTGAGTTTATAGGAGGACTTGGACTCTCTCCTTATGTTCTTATTTTCGTGATAGGACTTATGTATATAGTTCTTGGTATGATACTTGACGGTATATCGATTGTAGTTATGACTCTGCCTATCGTTCTTCCTATAATTGTAATGGCTGGGTTTGACCCTCTTTGGTTTGGTATATTTTTAGTTTTTATGGTGGAACTTTCTCAGATAACTCCTCCAGTTGGATTTTCTTTGTTTGTTATTCAAAGTATATCAGGCGAAAAAATTAGTTATATTTTAAAAGCTACTTTTCCATTTTTTATTATTATGATTCTAATAGTAATGGTAGTAACAATCTTTCCACAGATAGTTACATACTTACCTGCTAAAATGGTGGGATAATGATATAATATATTTTAGACTTCTTGTAGGTTTTAAGAAGTCTATTCTAATTTGGAGATACTGGTATGACAACAAAAGAGTTTAGAAAAACAGTAGCAAATGGCGAATTTTGTAGTCCCACAGCGGGTTACTGTTCAGGTCATGTACAGACAAATATGGTAGTTTTACCTAGTCGTTATGCAAAAGATTTTGAAGAATTTGCAAAGCTTAACAATAAAGCAATTCCAGTTTTGGAGATTGTAAAAAACTCATATTATTCAACTTTTTTAGCTTCAAAAGCAAATCTACTTAATGAACTCCCCTCTTATGACATTATAGAAGATGGTAAAATAATCAAATCAGTAACAAATATAGAAGAGTATTACAATGAAGATTTAGTTTTTTTTCTTATAGGGTGTAGTTTTACTTTTGAAAAAGCTCTTAGTGAGGCAGGGATAGCTCTTCGATATGTAGAAGAGAAAAAAAATGTATCTATGTATAATACAAATATAGAACTAACTCCTTATGGAATCTTTAAAGGTACTATGGTTGTTTCAATGCGACCAGTAAAAAAAGAGATGGTTTCTGAAGCTTGTATAGTAACAAGTCACTATCCTGCAACTCATGGTTCACCCATTCAAGTAGGTTATCCTGAAATGATAGGTATAAAAGATTTACAAAAACCAGATTATGGAGATGCAGTTCTTATAAAAGATGATGAGATACCTCTTTTTTGGCCATGTGGTGTAACCCCGCAAAATGTATTAAGAGATATAAAAATTCCATTTGCTATAACTCATAGTCCAGGATATATGTTTGTGAGTGATAAAAGAGATAGTGATTATTATGTCAGTTGATGAGATAATTCTTCAAGAC
Source organism: uncultured Sulfurospirillum sp. (assembly GCA_964537565.1). Taxonomy (GTDB): domain Bacteria; phylum Campylobacterota; class Campylobacteria; order Campylobacterales; family Sulfurospirillaceae; genus Sulfurospirillum_A. The sequence goes on along the minus strand of CAZIAJ010000053.1, from coordinate 4,408 downwards.
TCAACACGAGGTATGGACGTTTTACAAAAACTTTATCCTAAAGAGCATTGTAAAGAGGCTGTTGAAGCATTTAAAAAACTAGAAAAGGGTGTTGTTTTCTTATATACTGGTTTTTATGTAGGAGGATTTGCAGAAACTGATGGACCTATAGGGACTTATTTTTTAGCTTGTGTTTTGAATTCATTGGGATATAAATCTGTAATCATTACAGATAAATTTTGCAAAGATTACTTTAAAGAGATAGAAACACTATATATTCCACTCGAAGGTTATAGTGAAGAGTATTATAAAACTATAATAGATGAGTACAATCCAATTTGTCATTTTAGCATAGAGAGATGTGGAAAAAATGCTGATGGTGAGTATGCCAATCTTAGAGGAGTAAGTGTCAGTAAATTTACTGCTCCAGTTGATGACTTATATGCACTTGGGGCAAAAAGTAGACCAACTTTTGCTATAGGAGATGGAGGAAATGAACTTGGTATGGGGAACTTTGCTGAGTCTGTTATCAAACATCTCTCTTTAAATCCTTGTATTGTTTCTTCAGACTTTCCAATCATAGCTACTGTTTCGAATTGGGGAGCTTATGGTTTTATGGCTTATCTTGATAAAACTTTAGTCCCTAGTTTTGACGAAGTTGATGAATATCTGGGATATATAGTTGCTCTTGGGTCAGTAGATGGTGTAAAAGTAAAAAATCAAAAAACAGTAGATGGTAAAGATTGGTCTATTGAAAAGAAGATATTAGAAGATTTAAAAAAGGCTCTGATATGAAGTTAAACAGTGATTTAGGGGAGAGTTTTGGCTCTTGGAAGATGGGAGAAGATGAAGCAGTAATACCTTTAATAGATATGGCAAATATAGCTTGTGGATTTCATGCTTCAGATCCACTTGTTATGCAAAAAACTGTAAAATTTGCTAAAGCTAATGGTGTTCAAATTGGTGCACACCCTGGGTATCCTGATTTAGTGGGATTTGGTAGAAGAAGTCTAAAGTGTAGTTTTGATGAGATAGAGGCATTTGTTGTTTATCAAGTTGGAGCTTTAAGTGCAGTTGCAAAGGTCAATAGTACAAAAGTAGAGTATGTTAAACCTCATGGTGCATTATATAATGATATGATGAAAGATGAAAATATCATAAAAGCAATCATGAGTGCTATAAGTAAACTAGATAAAAATTTAAAACTTATGATACTCTCAACAAGAAAAAATAGTTATTATGAAAAACTTTCGAAAGAGTTTGATGTAGGGTTGATTTATGAAGTGTTTGCAGATAGGGCATATACCAATGAAGGTTTATTGGTAGCTAGAAGTAAAGAGGGTGCAGTTATACATGATCTTCAAACTGTATTAGATAGAATAGATTTGTTAAAGAGTGAGGAAAAGCTCATTACTATTGATGGACAAAAGATAGATTTAAAAGCAGATAGTATTTGTGTTCATGGTGATAACAAAGAGGCCGTAGAGTTTGTAAAAGCGTTGAGAAATCATATAGGATAAAAAATGAGATGTTTTAGTGTAGCTTCAGTTGATTCAGTAATTATATATTTTGGTCAAGCTATAGGTGAGAGTGTAGCCAAAGAGGTTAGAGAGAGTTTTTATGCACTAAAAGATGCAAAACTTAAGTATATAACAGAGATAGTTCCATCTTATACCTCTATCATGATAAGTTATGATTTTTTAAAAACTAGTTATAAAGAGATATGCAAAGAGATAGATGAAGTACTTAATCATGCCGAAGAGTTTTCACACGATATGACAACTCGTTCCATAAGTATACCAGTTTATTATGGAAGTGAAGTAGGTTTAGATTTAGAAGATTTATCAAAAATGAAAAATTTAACTGTAGATGAGATTATATCTTTACATGTAAAAAAAGAGTATTTTGTTTACGCAATAGGTTTTAGTCCAGGATTCCCTTATATGGGAGAAGTTAATGAGGTGCTTGCGACTCCTAGATTGGCAAATCCACGAGCAAAAGTACCAAAAGGTAGTGTGGGGATTGCAGATAATCAAACTGCAATTTACCCTCAGCTTAGTCCTGGCGGTTGGCAGATTTTAGGACGGACTCCCATAGCTATGTTTGATACCTCTTATGATGGATTTTCTTATCTTAAAGTGGGGGATAAAGTAAAATTTAGACCTATTTCAAAAGATGAGTTTATAGAGTTAGGAGGTGAGTTGTGATGGGTGGTTTTGAAGTATTATCATCTGGAATTCAAGCCACTATTCAAGACTTGGGACGTGTTGGATTGGCTGAGATTGGTGTTAGTAGTGCAGGAGCTTTAGATGAGTTTGCGTTTCATCATGCAAATAGACTTTTAGATAATGAATATGGCACAAATATGCTTGAGATTGTTTTTGGTGGAGTAAAGCTAAAAGTAAAAGGCTCAACAACTATCGTTTTAACTGGTGCAAAAGTTGATGCAACTATAAATGCAAAAGCAATAGAAATTTGGAAAACATATAAAGTTAACGATGGAGATATAATAAATCTTGGATTTGTAACAAGTGGTACAAGAGTATATTTGGCAGTTAAAGATGGGTTTAAAATAGAAGAAGAGTATGGAAGTTGTTCAGTTAGTATAAAAGAAAAAATAGGTGGGAAACCTCTATATGCAAAGCAGTTTTTACCATTTACATGTAAAGAGTTAAGAGATAATAGAAAGTTGGTCAATAAGTATCAGCCAAATTATGATAAACTTTTAAAGCTAAGAATTGTAGCTGGGTATCAATGGGATATGTTTGAAGTCAAAGAGAGAGAAAAGTTTTTTAACTCATCCTATAAGGTAACGGGACAGAACGATAGAATGGGATACCGCTTGAGTGGAGAAAAGATAGCTTCAACATGTAAGGGGATTATATCTGAACCTATCGCTTATGGTTCAGTTCAAATTCCAGCTCATGGTGAGCCAATTGTGCTTTTAAAAGAGAGACAAACTATAGGGGGATATCCAAAGATTGGAGCTGTTATCCCAGTAGATTGTTTTAGATTAGCTCAAACTAAACAAGATTCAGAGGTTGAGTTTGAATTGATAAGTCTTGATGAGGCTAGAGTGATTAGTAAAGAATTTTATAAAATTTTCAAGGAGTTTTAATGTTACCAAAGAAGATGTTGTTCCCTGTTGGGGGAGGAAATGAGTTAGAAGCGAGAATGCGTGGAGCATTACTGGTTACTAAGGGTTTAAATACTCACTTAGAGATGTTAGTATCTGAAGCAACTGTACGTAGTGGTGTACCAACTGGTATGGTTTTACCAAATGAGATAGTGAATAAATTAGAGAGTATTCAGATTGATAATTTAAAATCTACCATGGATACTCATAGAAAAATATTTGATAACTGCTGTGAAGAGTTGGATATAGTTGAGAGTGAAACTCCATTAGAAGGCAAGGCTACTGCTCATGTAACTATGGCTGTAGGTGTGAGAAGTACTATGGTTGCACAGCAATCAAAATTTTGTGATATGGTAATCGCTGCTGCTCCTCAAAAAGGTGTAGCAACTGCGACTTTTGAGGCAGCAGTTTTAGAGAGTGGAAAACCAGTTATGGTAATTCCAAGAGCTTTAAAAGAGTTTAAGGCAGATGAAATTATTATAGGTTGGAATAATTCTCCAGAGGTTGCTCGTGCAGTTTCAGAAGCAATTCCATTGATGAAAAATGCAAAAAGAGTTCATATAGTATCTTCAAAAGCATATACTACTGAAAATCTTACTCGTATTAAAGATTTAAGAAATTATCTTTCTTTACATGATATTGAGACAACATTTGAGTTGATAAAAACAACTTTTGTTCCAGGTGAAGCAATTTTAAAAGCTGCTACTGAAGGTGGTTTTAATTTGATTGTAGCTGGTGCATATTGTAAAAAAGGTCTTAAAGAGATGATGCTCGGTGGATCTTCTAGATATATGCTAGAGCATACAACTATCCCTGCTTTAGTATCTCATTAAAATATAAAGTTAACACGCCAGTTTTGGCGTGTTAAAAATCTTTGGTATATACTAGGCTAATACCACGGTCTTTTTGATTTACATCTACATCTATTCTTACGGCTTTATTTATATTATATTGTACAATTATGCTAGATACTATATTGTTTTTATAGATAACTCTTAAGTTTTTGTTGATTTTTGATCCAATTTCATATCCTAAACTACCCTTATTGTTTGTTAAGATATTGATTGTATCAATATTTATATTATCTGATTTATTTAAAAGGTTTTTAATACTACTTCCAACTAGTAGAGAGCTTATGTAGATTTTATTACTATTTGTATTACTGGACATATTGAGTGAAGATGCAGTTGGTTCTCCAAATAGTATATATGACATGATATCATTTTGACTTAACATTGGTTTTGATGAGAGTATGATGATTGGCTCTTCTACATCTCCTGTAATATATATACT
>CAZIAJ010000052.1:0-10200 GCA_964537565.1 uncultured Sulfurospirillum sp. | reverse complement strand
ATATACAGAGGTATTCCATTTTTTATGAACAAAAATTATTTCCTTTTTCTATATAATCATTCAATATACTTATTGAATAGTACATCATTCAGTTTTAAATTACACTTAAAATAAATTATATAATTATAACATTATAATGATTAAGAAAACAATAAGTCTTAATTCATTATAATGTTATAAAGATATAATTAAAAGGTTATGTTATGAAAAAAGATTTAAAAGTTTTTACAATAGATGCAAATTCTTCACTACATTATATAGAGAGCTATAAAATAGGTGATTTTTTTGGTCCTGCTGATTTGGGTTTTCATCTAAGTAAAAAAAATAATAGTATTAATATAGGTACAGGACTTTTTGCTGACTCAACGCTATCTGGCTCAAATAGACTAATATTTACAGGAAAATCACCATGTTGGGATGGTTTTTATATCTCTACTATGGGTGGAGCTGGATTAATTTTTGATAGTTTAGATATAAGTTTACTTTCTATTGTTGGTAAAGCAAAAAATCCATCTATTTTATACTTAAATCATAATGCAAATGGGGAAATAGAGTCTAAAATTGAAGAGATAGATATAGATAAAGTATGGAAAGATAAAAGTATAGATGAAGATGGTGGTGTCTACTCTTTAATGAACTATGTACTTGATAAGTATAATGATAAGTATGAAAAAGAACCTCGCATTTTAGCAACTGGTCCATCTGCTAAATCAACAGATTTTGGAGCAGTATGTTCAGCCCCTATAAAAAAAGGTAAAGTTACCGCTGTTGATACTTGGGCAGGCAGAGGTGGATTTGGAAGTAAACTTTTTCAAGAACATGGCATAGCTGCGATAATCTATGGTGGTGTAACACAAAATAGAGGTTTTAGAGATCGTAAACTAATTGATAAATGGTTTGAAGATGAATACCAACTAAATTTTAAAGAAAAAGATAAAAAAGCTACATCAAAATACAACTATGTTGATATATTAAAAACTGGTGGTACACTAGGAGTTAACTACTCTACACTCGGAGGTAATTTACTCTCTTTTAACTATAGTAGTATACATAAAACAGAAGAAAAAAGAGTGGATTTAAATGATAAATTTATAACCAATCACTATTTGAAACAATTTAATAATGAAACAATAGAAACAAAAAATCAAAAAACATGTGGTGAACCTTGTGCTACTATGTGTAAAAAAATGAATGGTAAATTTAAGAAAGATTATGAACCTTACCAAGCAATGGGTCCACTTTCTGGCATATTTGATCAAAGAGCTGCAGAAAAAATAAATAAATATTCTGATGCATATGGGTTTGATGCTATATCTATAGGAGGCGTTATATCCTGGCTTATGGAGTGTTTACTTAAAGGATATCTAAGTCCTGAAGATATTGGAATCAAAAATATCCCTCAATTTGACGAGAATAATTTTGATATAGTCAAAACTTCTATGAATAATGCGGATGTAGGCATAGAAATATTGGATGCTATTGTAGAAAAAAGAGGACTTTTAGACCTCAGTGATGGAGCAAGAGTATTAGCTCATAAACTTTCAAAATTAAAGAATAAAGAGATTATAAATCTATTTTCTTACAATGCAAATGGTGAAAAAGGTTGGATGGTACCAAATCAATACTGGACTCCTGGCGTATTGTCACCTATGGCCCTTATGGGTAAATACTATATGTATTATGGTGATGATTTTGTCCCTCCAAGAGAGCTAGGACATAAAAATGCTCAAAGATTTATAGCAGAACTTATGATAGACAACATAGCAGTATGTCGTTTTCATAGAGGATGGGCTGAAGAAATGACTCCCAAAATGATAGGTCATTTATATGGTCTTCAAGATGAGTTTGTTTCTAAAGTAGAAAATTTTGCTATAAAAATCAATGAACAAGGAAAACCTATATTTTGGGAATCTCAAAAAAATATAGATATTGTAGATACATTTTTAAAGAAAAAAGAGAGTATAAAATACTTTAATGAACTAAAAAATTGGCTAGAGTTTTTTGAAAAAGATAAAAATGCTGCAGCTAAAAGTTTTTGGGAAGAGATATATCAAGGTGTACAAGAATCGTTTAACGACCTAAAAGAAAATAAACAAGAAAAAATAAGTTTATAATAAAGCTCTACATGATATATACTCTTTAGTATATATCATGTAATTTGTAAATTATATAAATAGGTACTTAATTCTTCTATATTAGCAAAAGATTTTTTATTGTTATTACTCTTACCATAGCCCCATTTAACAAATAGAAAATCCATATTGGCATTTTGTGCAGCACCTTCATCTTTTACACTATCCCCAACTAAAACACTCTCATTTAAAGGTATATTGCTTAATTTACTAATATGGTGTAACATATCTGGATTTGGCTTAGAATTTTTTACATTATTGGCACCAACTACAAAAGAAAAAAATTTCAACATATCTTGACCTTTAAGCATATTTGTAGCAAAAAAATCAGAGGCATTTGTAGCTATACTAAGAGTAAGCCCTTTTAAATATAAAGATTCTAAAAACTCATAAACACCATCATAAGGCCTTACATGTAAATTTGCAGTTGCAAGATAATGCTTTGCAAATCTATCTCTATGTTCTTGTGTGTAGTTAACAACACCATATAACTTCATAGGTAAATCTAAGCATGGCTCATTTATAATATACTCTAAATACTCTTTTTTTATCGGAGCCAATCCATAACTATCTCGAACATGATTTACACTTAAAGTCATGGCATAACTAGAGTCCAATAGAGTTCCATCCATATCAAATATAATAGATCTAAGCATTAGTCTTTAAACCCAATATGAGTAAATCTTTATCTTCTCCATGAATTTTAGCTACATTTGGTAAGTTGCCCCACTCTTTAAAACCTAATTTTTTAAAAAGTTTTAGACTTGTAGGATTATCTGCAAAAATAAGTGCTAAAAAGTTTTCAATTCCGTATTCACCTGCTAAACCTATAACCTCTTTTAAAAACATTTGTCCAAGTTTTTTCCCTCTAAAATTACTATCTATATAGATATTTATTCTAGCACTTTTCTCGTATGCAAGATGTGGATAAAATGGCTGTAAAGATACCCATGCAATTACTTTTCCATGATGTTCCTTGACTAAAATAGGACGTTTTTCTTTATCATGAGCTATAAACCAATCTATCTTTTCATCAGCTGTAACTTTTTCACTATCTGCTGTAGATATGCCTTCAGCTATAGCTTTGTTATATATCTTTACTATTTGAGGTAAGTCTTCAATGGTTGCATTTCTAAAAGTTTTTATCATTTTGTCCTATCTTTTTATATATATTTTACTATATTTTTGAACTCTTTGTCTATTACAAAACAAGTTTTCTTATCACAAGCTAAATACTTGTCTGTATTTTGAGTACTTTGAAGTACAAATAGTACTAAATTAAAGTTTGTCTAATCCATAAGTAATATTGTTAATAGTTTCATAAGTGTATAATACCTAATAATTATAAATAAGGTATTCAATGTCATTTGCAAAATTCAACTTTTCAAGTCAAATTAATAAAATTTTACAAAAAAGTGGTTTTATAAAACCAACACCAATACAATCAAAAGTAATCCCTCTTGTTTTAGAAAGAAAAGACATTATGGCAAGAGCTCAAACAGGTAGTGGTAAAACTGCAAGTTTTGTTCTACCTATAATCGATATACTATTAAAAGATAAAAAAGAGGGTAAAGCAAAGATAAGAGTTCTTGTTATTACTCCTACAAGAGAATTAACACTTCAAGTAAGTGAAGCATTTAAAACTTTTGGTGGTAGTTTAAAAATTGTAAGTATCATAGGTGGAGAGAGTATAGGAGATCAACTGTATGACATACAACAAGGGTGCGATATAGTTGTAGCAACAGCAGGAAGACTCCTTGATATTTTTAGTAAAAAACAGATGAACCTTTCAAAACTAGAGTTTTTTGTTCTTGATGAAGCAGATAAAATGCTTGATCTTGGTTTCTCAACAGAGCTTGAAGATATACTAAAAGAGTTTCCATCAAAACGTCAAAATTTACTTTTTTCAGCAACTTATCCACAAAAAATGCTTGATATAGCTTCTACAATAACAAAAAATCCAATTGAAATAAGTATAAAAGAAGAAAAACAAACAGTAGAAAACATAAATCAAAAGGCAATCAAAGTAAATCAAGAAAATAGAAGAATACTTCTTAGAGAACTTTTAAAAACAAATAAATGGAAACTTATTTTAGTTTTTATATCTACTAAAAGAGCAGCTGATAACATAGCACAAAAGTTTAGAAAGTACGGCTATGAAGCAGAGTCATTTCATGGAAATCTTGAACAAGAAGAGAGAAAATATACACTAGAGGATTTTAAAAACAAAAAAATAAATATTCTTTTTGCCACAGATATAGCAGCTCGTGGACTTGATATAGATGATATAGATTGTGTAATCAACTATGACCTACCTCGCTCACCGGCAGATTATATACATCGTATAGGAAGAACTGCACGTGCAGGAAAATCAGGTAATGCCATAAGTTTTATAACCCATGAAAATACAGAACACTTTAAACTTATAGAAAAACGTTGCCAAATATCTTTAGAAAAAGAAGAGATAAAAGGCTTTGAGTTAACTGGTAAAGCTCCTCAAAAAGAGAAAGGTAGAGTACCAGTAAAAGGGAAAAGAAAAAGTAAAAAAGATAAACTCAGAGAAAAAGTAGCTAAAAGTTAATCTCATTCCATTTCAAGCCTCATCAAATACATATCTTCACCATCAATAACCTCTACATCGCCATTGCATTTTGGACAAGTAAAAGTATTTTTTTCTAAAATACTCTCTTCTTTACACTCAATGCACCTTACAACTAAATCTTGATGATGGATACAAAACTCTGCTTTATCACAAATAGTTTTTTCTTTAAAAGTATCAAAAGCAGTTTGCAGTAAGTGTGGTTCTACTCCACTAAGTTTTCCTATCTTTACTTCTACTTTTGTAATTTTTGTTGCATTATTCTCTTGGGCATTTTTCTCACACATATGTAACAGATCTTGTACTATTGAAAACTCATGCATATTAAATATCCTTATATATTAATCTTTCTGGTGTTTGTATTGGGCATACTTTGTATACAAAATCTGCTCTTAGTTTATGAAACTCGCTTGTTTTATCCCAAAACTCTGGATACATTTTTTTAAGCTCACTCTCTTTACAATCATTTATCATCTTTTTATCTCGCTCTAATCTATTACTTTTTTCATCTAAAAAGTCATAATACTCATCTTCATTACTTAAAAGCTCTTCACAAAACTCTTCAAGTTTCTCTTTATAGTTTTCATTTGATAAAACTACATCAACCATACCTATCTCATTTGCTTTTTTAGTCCCTATTGGTAAAGCATCATCTAAAATTCTGATTGCCTCTTGTTGCCCTACTCGTCTAGGAAGACTATAAGTATGATACTCACTTCCACTAAGACCCATTGTTTTATAGTGAGGATTTAAAACTATATATTCGCAAGCCACCACAAAATCACAAGCAAGACCTAAAAAAACTCCTCCAGCTCCTGCATTTGCTCCAAAAGATGCTATAGTGACTTTGTCACAAAATAGTACAGTTTTTACAAGGTTATTCATAGCATTTATATTACTCCAGCCATCTTCTCCTTGTTTTTTACTATCTTCAAGTATACTTAGATGAATGCCATTAGAAAAGAAGTTTTCACCACCTTTTAAAACCAGTATCTCTACATCTTCACTCAAAGTTTCAATAGCATACTTTAATCTTATACACTGTTCAGAACTCATTGCTCCATTATAAAAATCAAATCCAAGATACCCAACTCTACCGATTTGTTCAAATGTGATCTCTTTAAAAGTCTTTAAATCTGGCTTTACAAAAAGTGGAATCCTAACCTCTTTTATACCTCTAAGTCTATCTTTTAAAACATAAGTAGCAGGAAGTTTAAATTTATGTGGCTCTCTAAGATGGCTTATCCAAACAGCTCCATCAACACAACCAAAGCAGATTGATCCATCTCTTTTAGCTAATATCTCTTTTGGTCTTCCTCTTAAAGTTTCTTCAAAATGAACTCCATAAAGATAGCATTCTACCCCTAAAATTTTATCTTTTATTCCAGGATATGAGTCTGAAGAGTTTATTTTTCTGATGATATCCACTACTTTATCTTGTTTCCAGTCAATACTCCTCATGTCTTTGGTGAGAGAATTATGAATCTCTTTTAATTTACTTTGTCGAACTGGTTTAAAATTTTCATTATAAAAGTTATCTAAAACACTCTTTACATGTAGAAGTGCAATTTCACTTACCTCTTTTCTGTACAATGAAGCTTTAGAAGTTTTTCTCATATTAAAATTTGTAGTAGCCCATATATCCCCAGCATCCATCTTATCATTTGCTTGAAGTGTTGTCACTCCCCAAGTAAGCTCCTCTTTAAACACAGCCCAATCAAGTGAACTTGCACCCCTATCACCTAAAGGTCCAGGATGGGTAACTATAACAGGAGTTTTTTTCCAGATGCTTTTTGGTACTTTTTTTATAAGATATGGACTAAAAATAATCTCAGGGTTAAACTCTTTAACCGCATTTTGCATAGACTCATCATCGATATAAAACTGTACGCTTACTTGGTGTCCATTCTCTTTTAAAAAACAGTACACCCTCTGTGTCAAAGAGTTAAAATCCGAAACTAAAAGTAGAATTTTTAACATATTCTTGGAAGCAACTCCCCTGTTGGCATATCTAAAAACCTTTTACTACCCCACTGACTAGACAGTGTTACCTTCTTCTTATACTCATCTGTTACTCTTCCAATATAAGTACAATGTTCATTTTGAGGAAAACTCTTTAAAACTTGTACTGCTTTATCTACATTTTTTGGCTCAAGTGCAAGTACAAAAGTACCTTCATTTGCTAATGCAGTAGGCTCAAAACCCAAAAGTTCACAAATTCCTTTTACTTCATCACAAATAGGAATACTCTCTTCATCTATTTCAATACAGACATTACTAGCTTTTGCCCATTCATTTAAAACAGCAGCTAGTCCACCACGAGTTGCATCTCTCATCTCTTTTGGTTTAATACCAGCATCTTTAAGTGCTTCCACCATAGGCCATAATGATGCACAATCACTTTTTAAAGTACTTTGTATATCAATACCCTCACGATTTGCATATATAGTTGCACCATGAGCACCAATATCACGTGAAACCACTATGGCATCTCCTATACTTAAGTTACTAGCACTTATGCTTTCTAGCTCTATAACACCAACACCACTTGTGTTGATAAAAAGCTTATCTACACTACCGCGTGGTACTACTTTAGTATCTCCGGCAACGACAACTGCACCACAAATCTCAAGCTCTTTTTTTATACTTCGCACTATTTTATCGAGAGTTTTTATAGCAAATCCCTCTTCTATCATCATAGCAAGCGTAACATACTTTGGAGATGCTCCCATCATAGCAAGGTCATTACATGTGCCACAAATAGAGAGTTTTCCTATATCTCCACCACTAAAAAATAGAGGACTAATAGTAAAACTATCTGTTGTAAAAGCAAGTCTTCCACCATCTATAAGTGAAGCATCTTCACTTTTTTTAAGATAATCATTTTTAAGATGTTTGTAAAAAATACCCTCTATTAGTTCGTTGTTTTCTTCTCCACCATTTCCATGGGCAAGTGTAATATTTTTTGTCATCTCAAAACTCCACCATATTTGTAGTAAGCTGCACATGCACCCTCACTTGAAACCATACAGCTTCCTATCGGTTTACTGGGCTTACAAGCTGTTCCAAAAACTTGACACTCTGTTGGTTTTGCCATACCTCTTAATATGTCACCACAAATACATAGTTTATGGTCTTCTATTTCCTCTTTTGGTAGAGCATCATCGTAGATTTTTTCTGCATCAAGATAAGAAAATTCATCTCTTAGTTTCAATCCACTTTTAGGTATATTGCCAAGTCCACGCCATTTAAAAAGGTCTTTTTGGTCAAAATATTTATTTATCAGGTCTTGTGCTACTGTATTCCCTTCAAAAGATACACTTCTTTTGTATTGATTTTCCAAATCGGCTCGTCCTTCATTGACTTGACGAACTATCATAAGCATTCCTTCCATCACATCAATCGGCTCAAAACCAGTAACTACAACAGGTCTTTTATACTCTTTTGGAAACTTTTCATAGATTTTTGAACCCGTTATAACACTTACATGACTTGGTCCTATAAAAGCATCTATGCGGTTATTATAACTATCTATATGCTCATCACGACTCTCTAAAAGTTCAGTCATAACTTCTGGAACTGTTACGTGGTTTATATGAAAAAATACATTTTTTAGTTTTAGTTTTACTATTTGGTCTACAAGTGCTGCTGTCATAGGAGTTGTGGTTTCAAATCCAATGGCAAAAAATATAATTTTTTTATTAAGATTTTCTTTAGCAATTTTTAATACATCAAGAGGAGAGTACACAAAACGCACATCTGCCCCTTTACTTCTTGCTTCTGCTAAACTGCCATAGCTTCCTGGTACTTTTATCATATCACCTAAAGTTACCAAGATAACATCTGGTTGCTGTGAAAGTATAAAGGCGTGGTCTATTCTCTCTTTTGGCATTATACATACTGGACAACCTGGACCATGCACAAACTCTATAGAATCTGGAAGTATTTGAGGTATACCATATTTCATAATAGTATGAGTATGACCTCCACAAACTTCCATAACTCTAATCTTTGTTTTTGCTTCTTGTTTTATGAGTTTTGCTAAAGCTTTCATATGTTCAGGGTTACGAAAAACCTTAAACAAATCAAGTTCTTGACTTGGCATAACCCATATCTCCTTCATCTTCATCTATCTCACCATCATTCATTTGAGTTATAATCTCTTCATAGATTTTAATAGACTCTTGAGCCTCTTCTATACTTATCTTACTCATAGCAAAACCAACATGGATAAGAACATATTCACCTACCTCTACAGGTTCACCAATTAAATCTAATGTAACTTGACGTTTTACACCCATAGTATCAACTGTTGCCATATTGTTTTCATCTATTTCAACTACTTTTGAAGGTATTGAGAGGCACATTATCTTAACTCTTTTTTCATTTTAAGGTAATTTACCCATTTATCAATACCCTTACCACTTTTTGAATCAATTTCGATAACATCAACTTTTGGATTAAGTTTTCTTGCCTCTCTTATAGCCTTTTGAACATCAAAGTCAAAATAAGGCAATAAATCACATTTAGTTATAAGAAGAACATCAGCTGTTCTAAACATAACAGGATATTTTGCTGGTTTATCATCACCCTCTGGAACTGATAAAAGAACAACATTAAAATGAGTTCCTACATCATAACTTGCTGGGCATACTAAATTTCCAACATTTTCTACAAAAACAATATCAAGGCCATCTATCGCCATATGATGGAGCCCTTCGTGTACCATATGAGCATCAAGATGACATGCTTGACCTGTTGTTATCTGATGCGCAACTGCACCTTTTGCAGTTATACGATCTGCATCTTGATTAGTTTCAAGGTCACCTTCTATAACTCCAAGTTTTATTCCACCATGGTCAATAGTAGCTTCAAGAAGAGTTGTCTTTCCACTTCCTGGACTACTCATAAGATTAACTGCTAAGATACCATGCTTCTCAAAATGCTCTCTATTGTGAGCTGCTTGAGTATCATTAACATCTAATATCTTAGTAATAACCTCTATGGTTTTTGGGTCATTTAGTTGAGGATTTGGGTGCTCATCATGAGTATGGCTGTGACTATGATCATGACTGTGGTCATGAGAATGAGTATGAGGTGCTATTGTACATCCGCAATCTTTACACATATTTTTTCTCCATTTATTAATTTATAATTATTGTATAGTTTTAATGTAAAAGCAGAGTAAAAAAAGCTCTTTCTTAGTTACTTTTGGGAAAAATATAGTATGAAAAAAGACATATGTCCATTTTGTGGTGGAAAACGCCTATATAAGACTACACAAACATCTTTTAAATGCTCTACATGTAAAAGAAAATACAGCATTAAAAAACTTGAAAAAGATTATGAAGTTTTGAAATGCTTTTGTAAAGATATGAGCGTAAATGAGTGTGCAACTTTTCTCCATATGAGCTATAAAAGTATTAAAGATAGATACATGGATTTTAGAAAACTTGCTCTTTTATATGT
>CAZIAJ010000051.1:0-10248 GCA_964537565.1 uncultured Sulfurospirillum sp. | reverse complement strand
ACTTGATAGTGACTGACTAAAGATAACTCAATATAAAAAGATAACTTTATCTTTTTTTTAGCAAATCAATGTTATAATTGCCAAAAAATTAAAGGAGAATTGCATGTCAAAACATCAATTTCAAACAGAAGTTACGCAACTTTTAGACCTCATGATACACTCTTTGTATTCTAACAAAGAGATATTTTTAAGAGAGCTAATCTCTAACTCATCAGATGCGTTAGATAAATTAAATTATCTTACACTTACTAATGACAATTTCAAAAACTTAGAGTATCAACCTCGTATAGATATTGCACTTGATAAAGCGGAGAAAACACTAACAATAAGTGATACCGGTATAGGTATGAATGAAGAAGACCTAGTAGAAAATCTTGGTACTATAGCAAAAAGTGGTACTAAATCTTTCATACAAAACCTTAGTGGTGACCAGAAAAAAGACTCTAATATGATTGGTCAATTTGGTGTTGGTTTCTACTCTGCTTTTATGGTGGCAAAAAAAATAGAAGTTACTTCTAGAAAAGCTGGGGAAGATAAAGCTTACACGTGGATAAGTGAAGGTGCTGGTGAGTATGAGATAATAAAAACTCAAAAAGAATCTCATGGTACAACTATCAAACTATATCTTAAAGATGAAGAGAGTGAGTTTTGTGAGTATTATACTATAGAAAATATTATTAAAAAGTACTCAAACCATATCCCTTTTGGTATATATATGGATAAAGAAGAGACTATCCCTGCGGTAACAGATGATGATGGGAAAGAGATAGAAGCAGCTAAAACTGAAGTAAAAAATATACAAGTAAATAAAGCTTCTGCTCTATGGCGTATGAATAAAAGTGAAATTAAAAAAGATGAATACAAAGACTTCTATAAACAAATTTCACACGATAGTACAGACCCTATTTTATGGACTCATACAAAAGCAGAAGGAACTATAGAGTACTCTACACTTTTTTACATCCCTTCAACAGCCCCAATGGATCTTTTCCGTATGGATTATCAACCTGGTGTTAAACTTTATGTAAAAAGAGTATTTATAACTGATGATGAAAAAGAACTGCTTCCAGTATATCTTAGATTTGTTAGAGGTATCATAGATGCTGAAGATTTACCTCTAAATGTAAGTCGTGAGATACTTCAACAAAACCGCATCTTAGAGACTATTAAAAAAGCAAGTGTTAAAAAAATACTTGGTGAACTTAAAAAACTTCAATCTAAAGACAGAGAGAAGTATTTAGAATTTTATAAAACATTTGGTAAAGTTCTTAAAGAAGGACTTTATGGTGATTTTGAAAACAGAGATGCACTTTTAGATCTTGTAATGTTCAAATCAAGTAAACGTGATGGTTTTATAACTCTTAAAGAGTACAAAGAAACTATGAAAGATGATCAAAAGTCTATCTACTATATCACTGGTGAAGAAGAAGCTATACTACGAAACTCACCACTTATAGAACAATTTAAAGCAAAAGATATAGAAGTTCTTCTTCTTGATGAAGATGTAGATAGTATCGTTATGCCTATGGTTACTGAGTATAATAAAACTCCGATAAAACCAGTAAATAACTCAGATATTGATGAAGAGATAAAAGAGGATAAAGAAGAGACTAAACAAAATGAAGACAAATACCAAGCAATCTTGGTAAAGATGAAAGAGATACTAAAAGATGATGCAAAAGATGTAAAAATCTCAAGCCGTCTTAGTGACTCTCCATCCGTTCTTATATACGATAAAAATGACCCTGATTTTCAAATGCAACAGATGTTAAAGCAGATGGGACAAGATAATCTTCCAACTGTAAAACCAATCCTTGAAATCAATCCAAAACATGAGATTTTTGAAAAACTACTTGCAAAAAGTGATGATATACTTTTAAATGATGTTTCATTTTTACTTATGGATCAAGCTAGACTTGCAGAAGGTATGAAGATAGAAGATATAACAGGCTTTGCAAAAAGACTAAATAAAATTATCGCTAAAGCTTTATAATCTAATTTGTTTACATGTAAGAGTACTTCCTACATGTAAACTCCTCCTTTTTTGCATTTTTTCAAAAAAATATATACAATACTTATATGAAATTAAAATATAAAGATAAAGAAAGAGTAAGAAACTGTCTTTTACGTAGTGATTTTAAAACATATGAAAAAGAAGTAAACTTAATGAAAAATATGGGTTGGTAAATTTGTTTGCAAACTTTTATAAGCTACTACTAATCTATAGTGAGTAAAAGTCTCTTTTTGTGTGACTTTGTTTATAGTTTTTTCGTTTAAAAAATCTTTATATTTATCGTACCATTTATCTAGCTTTATTGTAAATGTTAAGTCAGTAGTCTTTGTTAAAGTAGATACTATCTTTTTGAGTTTTTGACTTGCTTCTAATTTGGGATGCTTAGTTATATAGCGCTGTATAATTCGTTTCTGATGAAAGTGACACATTTCAGAGAAAGTTTGCTTCGCAACCACTATTCGCTACTTTTGTACTGAATAATCTTGAAAAGCTTTATATAATGTTTCCAGATTAGTATCTCTTTACTATCAGCATCTTTGAAAACAAGAGTTCCTAGTTTGTCTTTTCTTTTACCATAGAAGGTAGCATCACATACTAAAATTACCTCTCTTGGATTGTGTACTTTTTCAATGGGTTCATACTCGAATATTTGTTTTTTATCCATGGTAAACTTTTATGATATTACTACCAATATACCATACTTTTAAGCACTTTTTACCAACCCATATTTTTCATTAAGTCAAAATTTACACTACAAATTTACTACAAATCAAGATAAGCTCGTAGGCTTAATTAAAACCTTCAAAGAAGATGGTACCTTTTATAAAAATATAACATATGATGAGTTTATGGCAAAGTAATATTTTTATATTTTACTTTGTATATGGAACTAATTTATACCCTTGTTTTAGAAGGCTCTCAATACCACCTGCAAGATTGATGATATGATAGCCCTTCTTATTTAGCATTTTTACTACTAAGGTAGTTCTATTGCCTGATCTGCATATTATTCCAAATTCTTCATCTTTTTCAACATATCTCTTCAAAATATTTAAAAAATGCTTTTGGTCATAATGAGCTTTTTCATCATAATAAGTAATTAGTATAGAATCTTTTATAACGCCTAATTCTTTCCATTCAGATTTAGTTCTTATATCTACTATTTTTATACCACTTTCAACTATACTAGGTGTTACCTGCACAACTCTCACACTTGCAAATAAAATAGAAGATAATATAAATACAAATAAAATATTTTTCATTTATTACTCCCAATTAGCTTTGCTTCTTTTAAAAAAGGTGAATATATATACTCTATTTTCTTAATTTTATCATATTTTGCATACGAAAGAGCCAATCTATCTTTTGCTCTAGTTGTTGCAACGTAAAATAGTCTTCTCTCTTCTTCTAATGAACCACCTTTACTCATAAGTTTTCTATTTGGAAACCTTCCATCCATCAAATCAATCACATAAACTTCACTAAATTCTAAACCTTTACTAGCATGGACACTTAAAAGATTTACACCATCTCCTTCACTCATCTCATTACTTCCTAAAGTAAGTGCATTTAAAAATCTCTCACTTGAACTATATCCACCTGCTAAATCTTTTAGGAGATGTCCTTTTCTAAAAATTCGTCCTCTTGCCTCTTTTTTAGCATTTTCATCTATACTACCATCTTTTCTCGTAGCTCTTTGAATGGATAAAGAATCAGCAATTTGACTAAAAATTTCTGAACTCATAATATGATTTACCAATGTTTTTGGATTTTTTATGCGAGTACTATTTTTCATATACATATAAAACTTATAGATAAACTTTGCACCATCTACACTAAGTCTAGCATGTTTTAAAATTGGATTTGACATAAAATTTTCATCAAAACCCTCTTTTGCAAAACGACTTACACTACCAAACTCATGGCATTCATCAAAAAGTCCAAGTTGATAGTTTTTAGCTCTTGTTTTAAAAGGGTTTGCTATATCTTTTGGGTGAAAAAATCCTTGATATATATCTCCATCTCCAAGCTTAAATAGTGCCTCAAATAGCTCTTTAGAAAGTGCCGAACCAACACCTTTTGCATACTCAAATATATGAATAAAAGCCATCATATCTTTTGAGTTTACAACAACACTTACTAAATCTATCATTGCTTTTACTTCACGAGAATCAAAAAAACTAATGCCGCCTTTTCTTTTACATGGAATTCCAACTTCTCGTAAAGTAGCCTCTATGCCATCTGCACTAGAATTGTTTCTAAAGATAACTGCTATATCTTCGTAAGATGTATTTGAAAGTTTTATAGCAGATGATATTGCTTGATACTGTGTAAAAAGTTCGTTATATATAAGTAATTTTGGTGATTCACACTCTCCTACTCTGGTAACTTCCAACTTTTTATCATATAGTCTTGGGTTATGTTCAATGACTCTGTTTGCCAAAGAGAGTATCTTTGAAGTTGAACGATAATTTTTATTTAATTTGAAGATATTTGCACCTTGGTATCTTTTTCCAAAAGATCCTATTATCTCTATATTTGCTCCATTGAAAGCATAAATACTCTGGTCATAATCTCCTACACAAAATAAAGATCGCTTATCAAAAGCATCTATAAGTGAGCCTTGAAGCGTATTTGTATCTTGGTACTCATCTACCAAAACTTCACTAAACCTGATGGTATTATCTTTTTTTAAAGCCTCTCTCATCATGATAAGCAAGTCATTAAAATCTACATAACCATACTCTTTTTTTAACTCTTTGAACTCTTCAAAAATATCTTCATATATATCGTAGTAAACTCCATGTTCACTATCTTCATTATGTAACCACTCAGAAAAACTCAAATCAACTGTAGAGTTTTGATATAGAGAAAAAAGGTCATACAGATATGAAGACTGATAAGCTGAAACAGGAGAATCTATATGGTCAAATCTTCGTCTTGCATGTATGGTTTTTAAAAGTATCTTCAAATCTTTTGGTTGTTTTAAACTTATCTTACGACCAAGTTTTTTTAAAAGTCTATAACTTACAGCATGAAAAGTTCCAGACTCTATTTTAGCTACTATATCTTTATCAAAAAAATGTGCCACTCGCTCAAGCATCTCTGCTGCAGCTTTGTTTGTAAATGTAAGTAATAGTATATGTTCTGGTTTTACATTTTGCTCTTTTAAAAGGTATGCAATCCTAGCTACAATTGTAGAAGTTTTTCCTGTCCCTGCACTAGCAATGATAAGATTTGCCCCAGCTTTTGTTGTTGCAGCTTCAAATTGTTCTTTGTTTAATCTACTTAATGGCATTAATTCCCTATTTTTAGCGCAATTATAGTGGAATTATATTTGCTTTTAGGTTAAGTAGTGATATAATGTCACAAAAATAAGACAAAAGGATTGTTATGAGAAGAAGTGGTTTTACAATGGTGGAGTTAATTTTCGTTATTGTTATCATAGGTATTTTGGCTGCTGTTGCATTACCAAAGTTTGGTGGAGTAAGAGATAAAGCAAGAGTAAATACTGAAGTTTCAGGAATGAATGGCTTAGATGGAGCTATTACAGCAGCATCAGAATTTAGATTAGAAGATTTTGGTGATAGGAATGTTCCATGGCATGAGGTAGATATAGCAACAGGAGCACTCTCTGGAAGATATAATACTGGACAAGCATATGATGCAGATGTAAACACACCGGGAAATGTTTTAAAAAGTGTACTTAAAAAAGGACAAAACTTCAATATAGTTGGAGCAGCATCAACTAATGGTAACGAGGTAGTAACATGGGGAACAAGTACTAACCCTTCAAATGATATATTGTTTATAACAGGACCAGCTTCTGACCCTGTAAATGGAGTTATTACTGCATCTAATATTCCAGGTCAAGATGTTGAAAATAGACCAGATAGAAATGATTTATGGGTATTTAACCCAAATAATTTTGATATAAATATAACAAGTAGTTCTGCAGCATATGAACTTAGAAATTCTCCATTACAAGTTCCAGCTCAATCTATAGCTTTACTTGACTTAAATGGAACAACACAATTAGCTACAGGAGCTAATACTACTAATATAAGAAACTTAACTGTTGTAAGATCTGACTCTTCAACTGGTGCTGTAAATGACGATGTATTGGAAATTAGAAACTAAAAAATGAGTAAATCAGCATTTACAATGGTAGAACTTATCTTTGTGATTGTTATTATTGGGATACTTGCTTCGGTAGCTATCCCTAAACTATCAGGTGTAACTGATGGTGCTAAAAAATCTGCTGAGATAGCGACTATCTCAGCAGTTACTACTGCTATAGATACTGCAAATGGTGAGTGGAGTATAAATGAGGGTGATTTTATATGGGGGAACCATCAAAAAAACTCTATAAATCCCCTAAACTCTCAAGGTTATCCTGATGATCTATCAAAAGATAATCAAGTTTTTGGAGCTATAATAAAAGGTAAAAACAGTAAGTTTATAAAACAGGCAGACTTAGATACAGCTGATTATAATGCAACTATATTTACAGGACCAGCTTCTAATCCACAAAATGGTATAAAATTTACTAATGAATCTGGATATAATGGTGATATACCAAACAAACCGGATAAAAATGACTTATGGATGTACGTTTCTTTTATAAATCCAAATCGTACGTGTACATATAATGGTAATGATGTATTTTCTGGAGATTTATTCTTGATAGATATAAATGGCACAGCGACTACAAATTATAATAACATAACTCTTACATGTAACTAAATGCTAGTTATCTTCTGAATTATCCAAAATATAATACCAAGTACAATAGTACTCACAATTGCAACAGCTATAGTTCCTGTTTCCATGTCCACTAGACACCTCCTACAGCTTCAGCAATTGACCACATAGGTAAGAAAATACCAAGAGCAAGTAACAATACAAAACCAGCAATTGCAGCTATAAGAAGAGGCTCTATCATTGTTGCAACATTATCAACTAAATAAGCATACTTTTTTCTATATATATCTGAAACTTTGTCTAACATAGCACTTAGACTTCCACTACTCTCTCCTGCACTTATCATCTGTAATATCATACTTTCAAACTGCTTTGTATCTTCAAAACCATCTTTAAGACTTCTACCCTCTTCAATGGCTTCTATTATTTTATTTAATTCGACTTTTAAATACTCATTTTCAACTATACCAATAGCTGTTTTTAGTGAATCTATAATAGGAACACCAGAAGTTGACAACCTATCAAATACAAATATAAATCTTCCTATCATTGAAAGATATATAACTTGTCCTACTATGTAAATTTTAAGCATATATCTATCGAAGCCAAGTCTAAATTTTTCACTCTTTTTGTAAAGCATAGATAGTCCAAAACTAATCAACACCATACCTACAATAACAAATGGGCCATAGTTAGTTATAGCATTTTCAATCCAAAGAAGTAAAAGTGTAGGAAAAGGTAACTCAGCATTATACTCTTCAAACATAGCTTGAAACTGTGGTACAACAAGAGTAATAACAAATGAAAAAGCAATAACCATAGCAAATATAACTATAATTGGATATCTAGTAGCTTTTTTTAGCTTCATTCTGTTATCGTAAACTTCTTGAAGAATGTCAGCTAGTTTTTCTATAGACTCATCAAGTGTTCCTGTTTTTTCTCCCAGATCTAAAAGTGCAACTGAGATAGTACCAATCTCACTCTCAAATCTTTCAAATGAAACAGAAAGACTCATACCTGATTCTACCTCTTGCAAAACATGTTTATAAATTTCTAAAAGTCTTTTATGAGTTGTAGTTTTTATAACATCTTCAAGGCAAACTGTTATAGGTAAACCTGCATTTAACATTGTTGATATATGACGTAAAGTTGCAATATAAGGCTCAAGTGGGATTTTTTTAGCTCTTAGTTTATCAGCTATCTTGCTTTTAAGTCTATCTATTTTGATATTTACTGGCTCTTTTATTTCCTGTATATCTACAAAAACACCGAGGCCTAAAGTTTTAAACTCGCTAATTGCCTTTACTTTATGCGAAGAGCTAATGATATACTTATACCTCTCTCCATCTAATATATACTCAATTTCAAAATAACTATTTTGCAACTCTTAAAACCTCTTCAAGTGTAGTATCACCTCTTAAAGCTTTCATAAGTCCATCAACTATCATTGGTTCAAAATCTTCTTCCTCTTCTGCTTTTCTTGCTATCTCATATTTATTCATATTGATAGATATCATATGAGATACTGTCTCACTTATTTTTAGTATCTCGCTTATCATAGTTCTACCACTATAGCCAGTAAAAGCACACTTTATACAACCATCTCCTTTGTAAAACTTATAGTTTTTTGGTAGATGCTCTTTTACTTTTTCTACCATTTTTATAGGAGGCACAAACTCTTTTTTACAACTTGTGCAAATCTTTCTAACTAGACGTTGAGCAACAACACCTATAAGTGAATCTGCTATAAGATAAGGTTCCAAATCCATCTGTATCATTCTTGTAATTGCACTTGGAGCATCATTTGTATGAAGAGTTGTAAATACTAAGTGACCAGTAAGTGATGCTTGGACAGAGATATTTAATGTTTCAGAATCTCTAACCTCACCAACCATGATAATATCTGGATCTTGTCTTAAGATTGAACGAAGTGCATCTGCAAAACTATATCCTATCTTATCGCTTACTTGAATCTGCTGAGCAAGTGGTAATTGATACTCAATTGGATCTTCAATAGTTATCATTTTATTTTCTATACTTTTTATCTCATTAAGTGCAGCATAAAGAGTAGTTGTTTTACCACTTCCTGTTGGTCCTGTTATAAAAACTATACCATAAGGTGAACTTAATATCTCAGAAAAAAGCTTTAGATTTCTATCTTCCATACCTAAATCTTTTAACTTTAAAAGTATTTTATTACTATCAAGAATCCTCATTACTATCGATTCTCCATGCATTGTTGGTGCAGTTGAAAGTCTAAAGTCATATTTATTATCATCTACAGTCATAGAAAAACGTCCATCTTGAGACTTTCTCTTTTCAGATATATCTAAATTTCCTAAAATCTTTATACGAGAAGCTAATGCATTATAAACTTCCAAATCAAATACAAAGTTTTCTCTTAAAACACCATCTACACGACTTCTAACAGAAACATTAAAACTAGATGGCTCTATATGAATATCACTTGCTTTTGCTTTTATAGCACTCTTTACAATCTGTTCAATAAGCTGCATTATAGAACTTTGTTCACTATCTGTTTTATAACTACCTGAGTGTATCTCTCTTTTGATATTATCTACTATTGTTTTTGTTGTTGAGATTATTTCTAGTCTATCAAAAACATACAAAATGTCATTATGAAGAGAAACATGTAATTTTATAGGTTTTGTAGCTATACTTCTCTCTAAAAGCTCAATTGCTTCATAATTTAGTGGATCTGATACAGTAATATGGATATACTCATCGTCTTCTTTAAAAACAACAGCACTAGCATTTCTCAGCATATTTATTGAAAAACTACTCATTAGTTGATAATCAACATCGATACCAAATAAATCTATAAAATCTAAATTTAACTGGTCTGCTAAAAGTTCTGTAAACTCTTTTTGGGTTATATATCCATTTTGAACAAAAATTTCTCCAAGTTTTTTTGTAAAGTTGCTCTTTTTTTGTTCTTCTAAAGCACTTGTCAATTGCTCATTTGTAATAAAGCCCTTCTCTTCTAGTATATCTCCAATTCGTATTTTATGACGTATCATTCTACAGGTACCAATGTGTTTTTATTTTTTTACCATCTATATACTCTTCTATATTTACAACTCTTTTTTTAGCATCACTCAACCAAACTCTATACTCTTTATTATCTAAATTAATAATAATTTTACCTTGTTTTTTTCTATAATTTTTTTTGACTAAATTTTCAAAAACAATTGAAAGAGTATGATTTGAACGTGGAAGTCTAAGATTTTTTAAATTTATATTATCATTCATAAACTGATATATAAGTTTCTTTTGCAAAATTAAAGTTGCGAAGTATGAACTATTCTCACGAAATTCTGGAGTTGATACTAACTTTCTAACTATATATCCAAGTGGATTTATATAGTCTACTTTTGCACAGGCATCTCCAATAATAGACAATATTTTCTCATTTTTTTCTGCATTTTTATAAAAAATAGCACTTTTTAAACAAACGTCTTTATAGTTACCTTTTTTATAATCATTTATAACATCATCATGAGTATATG
>CAZIAJ010000050.1:6856-10309 GCA_964537565.1 uncultured Sulfurospirillum sp. | reverse complement strand
CACTAGACTCAGCAAGAACATTAGATGAAGCTATAGAAGCTCAAACTGATACAGCTGTAGCAGATGATAATGCAGAGGTTAGCATACTTACAGCATCTGCTATAACAGCAGCAGCAATAGCAGATGCAGCAGCGACAGCAGCAGCTTCTGCAACACAGATTTCTATCGATAATCCAACAGTTGAGAACCTTGAAAGTGCTAAAAATGCTCAAGATTTATCAGCATCTGCTGCTCATAGTGCATCAGATGCTGCAACTGCTTTAAGTATTGCTGTAGCTGAATTAAATAATACTGCAGATGCAGCAAATGAGACTATTGATGTTAGTGATGCATTAAGTGCAATAGCAACTGCAAATGCTGCAAGTTTACATGCTGAAGATGCTGGAAATATAGATAATGTTGTTTCGCAGGTAGAAGATATAGACACGACAGTAAATACAATAGATGAAAATGTTGTAGATGGAACATATGCAGGTATAACACTCAGTGCTACTGATGTTGATGGTGATGCTATAACTTACTCTGTGGAAGATGGAGTACCATTCACAGTAAATGAAAATGGTCAAATTCTTACTTCTGGTGAGATAGATTATGAAGAAAATTCTAGCTTTACATTTGATGTTACAGCAACAAGTGCTGATGGAACAAGTTCTACTCAGAGTGTAACAATTGATATCAATGATATTGACGAAAC
Source organism: uncultured Sulfurospirillum sp. (assembly GCA_964537565.1). Lineage (GTDB taxonomy): Bacteria > Campylobacterota > Campylobacteria > Campylobacterales > Sulfurospirillaceae > Sulfurospirillum_A. The sequence goes on along the minus strand of CAZIAJ010000050.1, from coordinate 9,615 downwards.
GATGGAAGCAACTTTAGCTATTAAAGGTGAAGTTAGTGATGGCATAGATGAGAGTGAAGCTGATGCAGTTGAGCTAAATGGTACAATAGAAGAGAGTGGTGAGATTACTGCGTTTAGTGTGACTGATGAAGATGGTCATAAAATTGATATTGACCCAGCTGATGTAACTATTGATGATGATGGCAATTGGTCAACGACAGTAGATATGAGTGATTTAGTAGATGGCGATATATCTATGAGTGTAAGTTTTAAAGATGAAGCTGGAAACACAAAAACTTTAGATGAAACTCTTAATAAAGATACAAGTGGTGATAACACAGGTAGTATTCAAGATAGTGCAATTATAGGTTGTGAATTTACTACAAGTTCTGGTGTCCATGGTGTAACAGATGCAGATGGTAACTTCACTTATAATGATGGAGATACGATTACTTTTAGTGTAGGTGGTGTTACAATAGGTTCTGCAAGTGCAGATGCAATTCACAACTTTGATGATGGTGATGGTAACTTTATATTCTTACAAGATTTAGCAGGGGTGGAGCTAGATAATTATGATAATGAACAAGTTGAAAATATGGCTCTTTTCTTGCAGTCATTAGATAGTGATGGTGATGCAAGTAATGGGATTCAAATTTCAGATGAAGCTAAAGAAGCATTAGCCAATAGTACACTTGACTTAACATCTACAGATGTAAGAGAATCAGATATTGCAAATGTATTAGATACTCTAATAGATGCTGGAGTAAGCGGTGTTTCAGCTTTAACTGCTGAAAGTGCAGCTCAAATACAAACAGATATGATGAGTCATGTTCAAGACACAATGACAAGTATTGTAAGTGATGCTACTGATAATTTTGATATATCTAATATAATGAATATATCAGATACTATGCAAAACACTATAGACTTAAAAGATGAACTTACTAGTGGTGAACTTCATACAGCTGATACTACAGATGCACATGGTGTTGACTTGGGTAGTGTAAGTGAAGATGGAAGTTTAACTTTTAGTGTGAGTGATTTAGTGGCAAACTCAACTGCACTTCATGGTGCAAGAGATGGTTCAGAGCTTAGTGTTAGTAATGTATCTGTAAACCCTGAACAAGGTAGTATAGTTGAGAATGAAGATGGGACCTTTACATTTACATCTGCAGATATAAATGCTGATGTAAATGACCTAGAAATTAGTTATACAATAAATGACTGGACAGCTTCTCAAGATGTTGTAGCTACTGTTGATGTTAGTAATGTAAATAGTGGTCCAGTAGCTACAGATGATACAAGTACAAGTTTTCCAGAACCAGTGTTTAGCCAGACATATGATAATGAGGGAGATGGTAGTAAAAGTTTTGATTCAAACAGCAATGCTGATGAGAGTGTATTTACAGAGGCTTTCGATACTTCACTAACAATGTCTGCATGGATTAAAATGGATGGAAATGTAGATAATTATGCTAGAGTTGTAGAAATGGGTGAAGGTGAAGGAACTTATTATAAAGATTCATCTGCAATTACATTTGGTGCTAATGGAACAGCAAATACACTTCGAGCATGGACAAATGAAGAAGGTGCAGAAGGTGGTAGAACCCCTGAAGTCACATTTGATATGAGTGATTATGTTGATGATGGCAAAATGCACTTAGTGACTTACACTTTTGATAATAGTTTCGCAAAACTATATATAGATGGAGCAGAGGTTGATTCAGTAGCTATAACTAATCCAATTTCAAGTATAGATAATCCTGAGACTATAAATGTTGGTGGATACGATGGTACTTCAAGTTATAGTTTTGAAGGTGCAATAGATGGTGTCGGAGTGTTTAAAGAAGCATTATCCCCAGAACAAATTAAAGCTGTGTACGAAGCAGGTGCTGGCAGTGTTACAGTTTCTTCATCAACTGATGAAGATAGTACAGCAATAATAGATGTCTTAGCAAACGATACAGATGCAGGTGGAGACACATTAAATGTTACTCAAATAGATGGACAAGATGTAACAGATGGAAAAGAGGCAACCATAACAGACAATGATGGAAACACTCTTGGAATAGCAAAATTAGATAGCGATGGCAAAGTAAACTTCACACCAAGTGAACATTTACAAGAGATGAATGATGGTGAGAACCAAGATGTAACTTTCTCTTATACTGTAAGTGATGGTAAAGGTGGAGAAGATACAGCTAATGTGACTGTGAATGTAATGGGAAGTGATGATGGGTTAGTAGTTGATTCTTCACTGTTTACAGAAGGTAATAATAATATCAATTTAACAGATGATGCAGACTATGGTGAATCAAAAATATATGATGCTATGGCTGGAAATGAGACAGTTCATGGTGGTGATGCCAATGATATTATTATCGGTGGAGCAGGCTACGATGTGCAATATGGTGGAGCAGGAGATGATACTTTCGTAGTAGATGGAGCAAATGCAGGAAGCTCAAACTATTATGCAGGTGGAGAAGGACACGATACAATCCAAGCTCAAGATGGAGAGGATGTTGTTGTAAGAACACTTCGTTCCAATGAATCAATAGAAGAGATTAAAGGTGAAGAGGGTGGAGATACAGCCCTTAAAGGTACAGGAAGTAATGATAACTTTGATCTAAGAGGAACGACACTAACAGATATAGATAGTACAATAGAGATGGGTGCAGGAAATGATACCATTAGATTAAATGATGATAATGGACAAACAGTTGTAGGTGGAGCAGGCTACGATGTGCAATATGGTGGAGCAGGAGATGATACTTTCGTAG
>CAZIAJ010000050.1:6250-6756 GCA_964537565.1 uncultured Sulfurospirillum sp. | reverse complement strand
TACAGGAAGTAATGATAACTTTGATCTAAGAGGAACGACACTAACAGATATAGATCATATAGATTTAGGCATGGGTAATGATACCATTTATGGCTCTTCTGGTGATGATACTATTTTTGGTGGAGAAGGAACAGATAGAGTTTATTTGAGTGGAAATAGAGAAGATTATAATGTTACACAAAATGATGATGGAAGTTATTATTTTGAAGATTTAAGACATAATAATTCTGATGGCAGTGATACTATTAGTGGTGTTGAAAATTTTAGTTTTCATGATGGAAGTTATGCTGCAGATGAACTTTTAGACTCCAATTCTAATAATAATGATATTATAAATATGGATGATAAAAAAGAGGAAACAGCAGATGCAGGTGATGGATATGATACCATCAATATGGGTAAAGGTAAAGAACAGGTAGCTCATGGTGGTGATGATGATGACACCATTAATATGGGTAAAGGTAAAGAGCAAGAAGCTTATGGTGATGCAGGGGATGATACCATCA
>CAZIAJ010000050.1:0-6150 GCA_964537565.1 uncultured Sulfurospirillum sp. | reverse complement strand
ATGGGTAAAGGTAAAGAGCAAGAAGCTTATGGTGATGCAGGGGATGATACCATCAATATGGGTGATGGAAAATCTTCTAAAGAACAAGAAGCTCATGGTGGAGAGGGTAATGACACTATTGATGTAGGTGGTAAAGATTTTAAAGCTTATGGTGAAGCTGGAGATGATACTTTTAAAATTGATGAAAATGATTTTAAATCTGGTTCAGGAAATAAAGCCGATGACTTTAATGGATCAATCGATGGTGGTGAAGGTTTAGATGGATTAGTTCTTAGTGATGATCTTAACATAGACTTTAGTAAACTAAGTGATGATATATCTAATATCGAAAACATTACTCTTGATGAGGGTGATCAACATATAACTGATTTATCCATAGATGATGTATTAGATATGACAGATTCAGGTAATGTACTCAGAATTGACGGAGATAGTGACGATAGTATTTCTTTAAACACCGAAGGTGATGATGCAGAGTGGACTTTAGGAGACTTTAAAACAGATGCTGAAACAGGTGTTACATATCAAGAAGTTACAGGTGTTGAAGATGACAAAACTGTAACATTAGAGATTAGTACGGAAATTCAAATAGATCAACATTAACAATGATTATAAGAGATAGTTCTAAAAACCCCATTCAAATTGATAATTATCGAATTATTAGTCAACTTGGTAAAGGTGGTTTTGGAACTGTTTATAATGTATTTGATACAGATGATAAAAAAGAGTATGCATTAAAACTTTTGTATAGCTCTTATAATATAGACAGACTACTAAAACAATTTACTCTTCTTAAACTTCTTAACAACTCTAATCTTTTTTTAAAAACTTACACAACAAAGAAAGTGTTAAACCATGTTTATATTGTATCAGAACTTGCAGCAAGGAAAAACCTAGACAAACAAATAGCTCAAAATGGATGTATGAGCGAGAAACAAAGTTTACAAGTGCTAAGTGATATGCTTAATGCTTTAGAATTTTTACATAATAATAACTATATACATGGAGATATTAAAGCAGAAAATATTGTCTTTAAAAAGAATCAGTATTATTTAATTGATTTTGATATTAGCAAAAAAGTTACTCATGGAAAAGTACTCCATATTCTTAATGATGATGATTTTTGTGCTCCTGAAATTTATCATGGATATCAAACACCAGCATCGGATATTTATGCTTTAGGATGTGTACTTTATTTTGTATTGACTTCAAAATATCCTTATGATTTTACAAAAGAGACTTCATTTAGTGCAAAAATGTTTGCCCATCTGTATAGTAATGTTACATTTCCTAAAGAAATGTCTTCTAAAATGAAGAATATTATTCAAAAAATGATGATAAAAGATGCAAAAAAAAGAGCTACTATTGCAGAGTTAAAACTACTTATACAAAAAGACTCTATTGAAGAAGTTCTTCCTGTTAAGGCACCATGTAATTATAATTTTAAAACTGAAAAAGAATGTTATCAGTATATGGCACAGAATGGTGTAGCTTATGCTCAAAATATTTTAGGTCTTATTTTTGAAGAAGAAAATGATATACAAAATACTTTGAAGTATTATAAACTTGCTGCATCTAAAGGTCTTGTAAAAGCGTATTTTAATCTAGGTTTATGTTACAAATTAGGTAAAGTAGTAAAGCAAGACTTTCTTAAAGCTTTTGAGTACTTTTTATTTGCAAGTGATCAGGGACATGCAAGATCTTATTTTCAAATAGCTGAAATCTACGAAAAAGGATTGGGTAGAAATAAAGATATGGTGAAGGCTAAAGAATATTATAAAAAAGCTAGGTATTATGGATATAAACCAGCATATACTAAATCTCACTAAAAATTAGTACAGAAATTCAAATAGATCAAAATTAATTTTCTATTTTAATAATAAAACGAGAGAGACTCTGTCGTTCACATGAAGTTTTTGAAAAATAGAACTCATGTGTGCTTTGACAGTTCGTGTTGTAATATTAAGTTTATGGGAAATTGCATCATTTGTAAGACCTTCTAAAACACCATAAACTACATGAAGCTCTTTTTCTGTAAGTCTGTTTTCTATTAGTGCTTTTGCATCGATGTTTATAGTATCTTCTATTTTAGAAAGTGCTGCTGTAAGTTCAGGGTATGTCCAGATTTTGTTTTCTTGAACAGTTTCAAGCATTTGTTTATAGTGGATATATAACATTCTTGCATTTCCATAAGCTTTTACCCCATGTTTTATAAGCATCTTCCCAGATGCAATTTCTGGAGTTCTTTCAAGTACAATGGTTTTATCTGGAAGTTTATTTGATGTTATAAGTTTATTTATATCTTGTGCTACTGAGTCATAATCAGCAATAACAACAGCTTCATTTTGAAAGTTTGTCAGTTCATCTGCAAGAGAATTTAAATCATAAGCTAAGGCAATTTCATTCATTGTATCGCGTTTTTTAAACTCTTCTACAGTATCTGTGCTTGCACTAAAGATTATAATTTTCATTTATCTCTCCGAAAAGACATATTGTTTTGATTTGAGAATTGGTTTGAGTATGTACTGTAAAACCGTTTTCTTTCCTGTTACAATATCGACACTCGCAACCATACCAGGAATAATCTGAAGTGGATGCTCTTTTGTCCCAAGGTAGTTTTTATCAGTTTCAATATGGATGAGATAAAATGTATTTTCTTTCTTGTCTGTAACTGTATCAGGTGAGATATTTATAACTTTGCCATCTAGTCCACCATGTATGGCAAAATCATAAGCTGATATTTTTACTTTAGCCTGTGCACCAGGGTGGATAAATGCGATGTCACTTGGTTTTATTTTTATCTCAAGGTAGAGTTTTTTGTTTGTTGGAACTATCTCTATAAGATCTGCTCCAGGTTTTACAACACCACCAACAGTATGTACATAAAGTTTTTGAACAATTCCATTAACAGGAGATTTAACCATAGTTCTCGTTACTTGATCACTAAGTGCTATTTGTTGAGTTTTAATTCTATCGAGTTCTGCTGTTACTTCGTTAAGTTCTTGTTTGGCCTTGTTTATAAATTCACGTTTAGATTCTATTCTTTTATTTCGATACTCTTCTATGGCATATTGTAAGCGTGGTAAGGAAAGTTCAGCTGCTTCAATATTATTCATTATCTCATTCTCTTCACGTTTGAGCTTGAGAAAATCCACTTTTGACTTTACACCTTTTTTTACCATAGGTGTTGTCATATATATCTCTTCTTGAACATACTCTAATGATTTACTTAATGTTCTTACTTTAGCTTTTGCTTCTTTAAGTTCTTGTTTTCTTTGCTCTATCTGTTGCACAATGGCATTATCTTTTGCAATCATCTCTATTTTATTGGAATGGTAGAGTTTTTTTGCGAGTTCAATTTGTCTTTTTAATACAGGATTTTTTGTTTTCACATCTTCAAATGGTAATTGATTTGCCTCTGCATAAAGTCTTAACCTTTTTGCTTCTAGCTCTTGGTATTTCATTTTATTTGTTTGAGAAGTAGAGGTAGATTTTGCATTGTTGATTTTAAGAAGAACTTCCCCCCTTTTTACATGTTCACCTTCATGAACAAGTATGGATTCAACGATACCACCTTCAAGATTTTGAATAATTTGGTTCTGACCATAAGGGATGACCTTTCCATCACCACGAGTGATCTCATCTATCTCAGCTAAAGAAGCCCATATAAGAAGGATAAAGACAGTGAAAATCCATGTTTTTAATACTCTACTTATTCTCGAAGGAGACTGTTCCAAGATGGCAGCACTCAAGGAGTTCATAAATTCAAAATCTTTTTCATTGTATTCTGTAGGTTTATTGCTCTGTTTCATTATTTTTTACCTCCAGAAAGTTGTTTGATCGCTTCTTCTTTTGGTGCATCTATGACAATTTTCCCATTATCTACTACTATAACTCTCTCTACTATTTTAAGAAGTGTCATTTTTTGTGTAACTATAATGGCTGTCTTATCTTGAAGTGCATTTTGAAGATTCTCAAGAAGTTTGGCTTCTGTGATTTGATCCATCGCATTACTAGGTTCATCGAGTAGCATAATTGGTGATTCAAGAAGAAATGCACGAGCAATTCCAATACTTTGACGTTGTCCACCTGAGAGTCCAAGACCACGCTCACCTATAGGCATCTCATAACCCTTAGGATGTTTTTTTATAAATTCACTCGCACCACTAATATGTGCTGCACGTATCATCGCTCCATCACTTGCATGTGTGGCTCTAAAAATAATATTGTCTTTCACTGTACCTCGAAAGAGCATAATATCTTGAGAAACATAGCCTATATGTTTTCGTAAATCTGCTGGGTCTATTTGATTGATATCAATCCCATCAACCAGTATCTGACCACTATCTGGTTCATAAAGTCCAAGGATGAGTTTTTCAATAGTACTCTTACCACTTCCAATACGACCAATAATAGCAACACTTTCACCAGAATTAATAACAAAAGAGGCATTTTTTAATGCAGGAACATCTGCACCTGGATAGGTGAAAGTTACATCAACAAACTCTATATGACCGCTAAATTCTGGACGTTCAACAAATTTTTTCCCCTCAGGTCTTTCACTAGGCTGTGTTAAAATTTCATTGATGGTCTCATATGATGTTTTTGTGTCTTCATAGTTTGTCATTAAACCAGCCACTTGACCCATTGGTGCTAATGTTCTTCCTGTTAGTATAACAACAGCAATCAGTCCACCCATAGTGAGTTCAAACTCCTGAATTTTATAAACACCAAATACTATGATCATAACAGTGTTAAGTTGAATAAGAAGTTGTGTAATTGTTGGAATAGATGCAGATAGCAAGCGAGATTTTAAACTTTTACTTGCTATCTCTCCAGTTGATTCTTCCCATTTCCATTGGATTTGATTAAGTGTGCCAAGTGTTTTAAGTGTTTCAATATTATTGAGACTCTCTATAAGGATAGAACTTTTTTTTGCACTTGCTTCATGTGTGCTTTCAATACTGGCACGTAGTGGCGTTTTAATAAAAAATGCATAAGAAAGAATAAGCAATATTGTAAAGAGTGGGATAAGAACAATACTTCCACCTATGTATGCAATAACAGCTAGAAATATAATGGCAAAAGGGAGATCAATAACAGCAGCCATAGTTGCGTTTGTTAAAAAGCTTCTGATATTATCAAAATCCTTTAAATTACTTGCAAAAGAACCAACTGAAGCAGGGTGGTTTGCCATTCTTAAATCCATCACTTTTTCAAAAATAATAGAAGACATAATGATATCACTCTTTTTTGCAGCAACTTCGAGAAGATATGTACGTGTAAATTTTGCAAAAGTATCTATGATATACACTATAGTAACACCAATAGCAAAAACCCATAGAGTTTCTATGGCATTGTTTGGAACTACTCTGTCATAAACATTCATGGTAAAGAGTGGAGATGCCAAAACAAAGAGATTTATAAGAAGTGATGCATATAAAACATCTTTGTAAACACCAGTAGAGAGCTTGATTGTACTCCAAAACCAGTGTTTTTGTTTGAGATGTAGTGTTCGTGAGTTATCATCTGCATATTCAAACTCTTTTTTGATCATAAAACCAAAACCGATATACTCATCTTCTAAGTCTTCTATATCTACCCATTGCTCAATAGCCTCTTCAGCAGGCATAATGATTTTTACTTGTGTTCTATCTTCATTAAAACAATCGACTATACAAGAACCTTGATTAGATAGAAGGATAATCATCGGAAGTTGTAGAGGAGATATTTGTGATAATGGGCGTTTAATAATGGAAGATTTTAATCCTGCTTTACTAGCTGCACGAGAGAACAATCCTTTGGCACTATTAATAGAAAAAAGTTCTGGTGCTTCTGCCCCAGGCTCGATTGGTAAACCAGCAGTGAGTGCTTCAGCTGAATATGGCTTATGATAAAGTTTGGTAAATAACACTAAAGAATCTAACAAGGCATCAAACTTTAAATTGTTAGCATTGGTCAAAAACATGTACACCCTTGAATATATTATAAATTATTTGATCCTAGATTATAACTAAGAAAGTATTGAAATGCAACAAGAAGTGAAGTTTTTGTGAGTTTTAGAGAGATAAATTTATATTATAAGAGTAAAAGGAAAAAATTTTTCCTTTTACTCTCTTTTATTAGCGACTTTTGGGTGACTATTCAGCT
>CAZIAJ010000049.1:0-10398 GCA_964537565.1 uncultured Sulfurospirillum sp. | reverse complement strand
TAAATTTATAGATTTTTCAAAGCTTATGTTTTATACTAAAAAGGATATTTTTACTCCAACAAATGATATTTATACAGTTGTTATATATAGTTCTAACATGCAAAAATTTAATACAATTTTCGATAAGATTTCAAAAGACAATCCTATATTGGCAATAGATTTGTATCAAAAAAGAAGAGGAAAAAATGGTAAGGTTTTATTTATTGGGGCTGGTATGAATACACTACTTCAGGTGATTCAACGTTTTAATATATATCAACTTCCAAGTGCATTTAGACTCAAAAGATATAAGAATGATAATTTTAAGCAAGATAGTTTAATTGAAGTTATAGAGTAACTTGAGTTAAATTATAAGAAATAGGAGAATACAATGTTAGATTTTGCAATTATCGGTGGAGGACCTGCTGGTCTTACTGCTGGACTTTATGCAACTCGTGGTGGACTTAAAGATGTAGTAATGTTTGAAAAAGGTATGCCTGGTGGACAAATTACAGGAAGTAGTGAGATAGAAAATTACCCTGGAGTTGCTCATGAAGTAACTGGTATGGAACTTATGGAACCATGGCCAGAGCAGTGTATGCGTTTTGGTATGAAACATCGTATGGAAGAAGTTAGTCGCGTTAGTAAAGATGGGGACATCTTTAAAATTGCACTTCAAGGTGGAGAGATAGTAGAGGCAAAGAGTGTTTTAATATCAACGGGAAGTACTCCAAGACGAGCAGGAATTGAAGGAGAAGATAAGTTTTTTGGAAAAGGAGTTAGTACTTGTGCTACTTGTGATGGTTTTTTCTATAAGGGAAAAGAAGTTGCAGTTTTAGGTGGTGGTGATACTGCACTTGAAGAAGCTCTTTATCTTGCAAATATATGTTCAAAAGTTTATCTTATTCATAGACGTGATACATTTAGAGCATCGCCTGTTAGTGTAGAAAAAGTAAAAAATAAAGAGAATATTGAGCTTGTTTTAAACTCTGGTGTAAAAGAGATTAAAGGTGATATGATGGGAGTTACAGGAGTAACTGTAACAGATAAAGAGGGAAATGAAAGAGAATTAGAAGTTCCAGGAATATTTGTTTTTGTTGGTATGAATGTAAACAACCAAATCTTAAAACAAGAAGATGGTAGTGAGCTTTGTGAGTTAGATAAAAATGGAAATGTTATAGTAGATTTAAAGATGAATACTTCTGTAAAAGGGCTATTTGCAGCTGGAGATATACGTATAGATGCTCCAAAACAAGTAGTTTGTGCGGCAGGTGATGGTGCTATTGCAGGTATTCAAGCGCTAGAATATGTTCATAATTAGATTACGCTTCTTGAGCAAAAGCTCAAGAAACTACGCTAACGCTAAGTTCTCTTCAGCAGAGAGCTCAGCGACTAGTCGCTTTAAAAAATGATAAAAAGGTAATTGATGATAAATGTAGGAATTCATGGCTCAACTGGTAGAGTAGGAAGACTTTTAATAGAGAATTTAAAAAAAGAAGAGGATGCTCGTCCATATATGCTTCATGCAATTGAGGAGTTTGATTTTACTATTCCTGAAGATGTAGAGATTACGAGTGAAGCATCTATACTTTTACAAAAGAGTGATGTTGTTATAGATTTTACTATAGCAGTTGGCACAGAGACTCTTTTAGAAGCTGCTATTGCTAATCCTACACCATTAGTTATAGGAACAACAGGATTGAGTGCTCATCAATTAAATCTTTTAGAAGAGGCAAGTACAAAAATGCCAATTCTTTATTCAACAAATATGTCTTTAGGTATTGCTGTTATGAATAAACTAGTTGAACTTGCTTCAAAAAGTTTGAGTGATTTTGATATAGAGATAGTAGAACAACATCATAGATATAAAAAAGATGCTCCAAGTGGTACAGCTATTACTTTAGGAGAGCATGCCGCACATGGACGTGGATTAGAGCTTAATGATGTAAGAGTTAGTGGAAGAAATGGACTTATTGGAGAGAGAAGTAAAGATGAGATAGCTATTATGGCACTAAGAGGTGGTGATATAGTTGGTCGTCATACTGTTGGTTTTTATAATGATGGTGAGTTTATAGAACTAAACCATACTGCGACAAGTAGAGATACTTTTGCAAAAGGTGCTATAAAAGCGACAAAGTGGATAAAAAATCAACCAAATGGACTATATCATATTAGTGACTGTTTGGGTTTAAATTAGGATAGCATATGTGTGCAATAGTTGGGGTTTTTGGTAATAGTGAGGCTTCAAGAGTAGCGTATTATGCATTATTTGCCATGCAACATCGAGGACAAGAAGCAACAGGAATAAGTACAAGTGACGGCAAAAAGATAACTACTATTAAAAAAAGAGGTTTAGTAACTGATGTTTTTGATGAAGTATCTTTAAGTAAGTTAAAAGGACATATGGCAGTAGGACACAATAGATATTCAACTGCAGGAAAAGAGTCAACTTGGGATGCACAACCAGTATATGCAGCATATCAGTTGGGTGAGATTTCAGTAGTCCATAATGGAAACTTGATAAACAAAAATGAAGTAAGAAGTTCACTTATAGAACAAGGTGCAATTTTTCAGTCTGATATGGATACAGAAAATATAATTCATCTTATTGCTAGAAGTAAAAAAGATAGATTAAAAGATAGGATTATAGAAGCTTTAGAAGTTGTAAAAGGTGCATATTGTCTGTGTATCCAAAGTCGAACTAAGATGTTTGCTATACGAGATAAGTATGGAGTTCGCCCTTTTAGCCTTGGTCGTCTTAAAGATGGTGGATATATAGTCTCTAGTGAGACATGTGCATTTGATTTAGTTGGTGCTACATTTGTAAGAGATATAAAACCAGGAGAGATGATAATCTTTGAAAAAGGTTGTGATGAGTATAAGTCTATCCAACTTTTTGAGCCAGATCCACATATATGTGCATTTGAGTATATATATTTTGCTAGACCTGATAGTGATATAGAAGGTAAAAATGTATATGCTGTTAGAAAAGAGATGGGAAAAGCATTAGCTAGAGAGCAAAAAGTAGATGCTGATTTAGTTATACCAGTTCCAGATAGTGGAGTTAGCGCAGCTTTAGGTTATGCTGAAGAGAGTGGAATTCCTTTTGATATGGGAATTGTAAGAAATCACTATGTAGGAAGAACATTTATAGAACCAACACAAGAGCGTAGAGATATGAAAGTTAAACTAAAATTATCTCCAATTCGTTCTCTTTTAACAGGTAAAAAAATAGTTGTTATTGATGATAGTATCGTAAGAGGAACAACGGCAAAAAGAATTATAAGAATTTTAAAAGAGGCAGGTGCAAGTGAAGTACATATGCGTATAGCAGCTCCAACTATAGAACACCCTTGTCGTTATGGAATAGATACTCCTAGTTATAAAGAGCTTATTAGCGCAAATTATAGCATTGAAGAGGTAAAAGATTATATTGAGGCGGATAGTTTAAATTTTTTGAGTATAGAAGCACTTAGAAAAAGTCTAGGTGATGATACCAACTATTCACTTGTAAGTTTTGATGGAAATTACTTCATCAAATAATGCAGGAGATTTTAACAGCGGGTAGATATTTTCGCAATAAATATGGTTTGAACGTTTACAAAACTCCCATAGCTATACTTGGATTTACATGTCCAAATATAGATGGGAGTAAAGCTCATGGAGGCTGTATTTTTTGTGAAAATGAGTCTTTTAGTCCTAATTTTGGAGTTCAAAAACCAAAAGGGATTTCACTAAATATAAACTCTAAAACAAATCCATTTTTATCTTCTCAACTAATTCAGTTGGAATCTCAATTTAATCAAGCAAAGAAAAAATTATCAAAAAAGTTTAATGCAAAAAAATTCTTAGTATATTTTCAATCTTTTACAAATACTTATGCACCATTTGAAACACTAAAAACTCTTTATGATAGAGCATTTGAACTTGAAAATACGATAGGTATAAGTATAGGGACAAGAGCTGATTGTGTTGAAGATAAGCTTTTAGAGTATCTTAGTGAAAAGTCAAAAACTAAAGAGGTATGGATAGAGTATGGTATACAATCAACAGATAATGAAACACTAAAGAGAATAAATAGAGCAGAAAAAATTGAAGATGTTATCAAGCAGATAGATAAGAGTAGAAGTTATGGTATTAAGGTTTGTGTTCATCTAATATTTGGTTTACCTGGTGAAACTCAAGAGATGATGTTAAATAGTGTTCAAGCTGCTATTGACTTAGAAGTAGAATCCATAAAAATACATCCACTTTATGTTGTGAAAAAGACAGCCTTAGCAAATGATTTTAAGAGTAGAAAGTTTACACCTATAAGTGAAGAACTATATATAGATACTTTAGTTAAAACTATTAAAATGGTACCAGAAGATATGATGATTCAAAGAGTAACGGCAGGTATTAGCGATGATAGTTTATTATCTCCCAAATGGTGTAACAACAAACATAAACAGTTATATAATATAAAAAAAGCTTTTGAAAAAGAAGGCTATAGTTATTAGTGACAGTATAGTTTATAATTCATAAATGTTTTTTGAAAATATGGAGGATATCTCATAGCAACTGAGAAGTTTCTAAGTTCTCCTTTTTTAAAGTTTTTAGCAATAACAAATTCATTTATAACTGTTGATGGTCTAGCATTTGCTTTTTTAGAACTAAAAAAATTAAAAATATTTAGTCCTGATGGAGCAAATATTTTAGATCCGCTTACATTACCACCAGTCATTGCATTGTTTACTAGCTTTACTTCAAGTTTACATTTTCCTATATCAAAATTGCCTATATTTCTAATTTGTCCTGATACTGTGAGTGTTTCAGTCATAAGAATTCGTTTTTGAGTCACATTTTCTAAACGAGCAATTTTTGTATATTTATCTAATACAAACATAGAAAATATAGCTAGTGTCACAATGACTAAAAAATTTGAAAACAGCATTGAAAAAAGAATTTTTTTACTTGTCTGCTTTAATGCAATAGCACTAAATAGAGTAAAAAGAATTAAAAGAATAACAAGTGTAATCCAATGTAATACAGTAAAATAAGACATTTATTTTCCTTAATAGCACTCTGATTTTGAAGATATATTGATATCTTTTAAGTATCTATAATTGTCAAAAACTACCCTAAACTCTTTGGTTGCATTTACTTCTATAGTACTGTCTATAGATATCGACTGTTTTCTTAATGGTTTTAATTGATTTATAAAATTTTGAATATCATTTTTACTAGTTTTTATGACAGATATATCTATATTGCAAGTAGAAAAGCTTTTTTTAGATAGGTTAGTTAGTGTCCCATTGATTATAAGTGTATCAGAAAATGTTAATTTTTTAATTTGCTCTATTTTAATTGAAGATGGCCTAATAAATTTATCAAGATAATTTTTTAAGATAAATGGCCCAGCAAATAAAAGTGTAAGTGATATGATAAGTATTAGTATCGAAAAAGTAGGGCTCTTTTTAGCAACCATAATAGCGAGTAAAATAGTAACAAAAAATAGAAGAATTAACCACGCATATGCGATGTAATCATACATGCTAAAGTGATGAACATAGTTTAAAATATAGATTTTTAGTGCTTCTATTTTTGACACTCTTTTCCTTTATTTTGTCCTTGAATTCTTCTCTTGTATTCCACTTAGTCCAAATCGTCTTTTTAGTTCTTGTTTTATTAAGTCAGGATTTATATTTTTATGTGCAAGAGCTACAAGTGTATGAAAGGCTAAATCTGCTGCTTCATAAATTATCTCTTTTTCATCACTGTCTTTTACTGCAAAACTAAATTCTCCAGCCTCTTCAACTACTTTTTTAAGTATGCTATTATCACCTTTTTCAAAAAGTGATGCTACATAAGAAGTTTCTGGATTAGAGAGTTTACGCTCTTGAATTGTATGGTAGAGTTTATCTGTAATACTATAGTCTATATCTTGTAAAACTTCACTAGGTTTTTCTTCTATGTCTACTCTATTAAAAAAGCAAGATTGGCGTCCTGTATGACAAGCACACCCTCCATCTTGAGTCACTTTTAACAAAATAGTATCTAAATCACAATCAAGATATATCTCTTTTACGTGTTGTAGATTACCACTACTTTCACCTTTTTTCCACATTTTTTTTCTACTTCTTGAGTAGTAGTGAGCAAGGTTTGTTTTTAGTGTTAACTCAACTGCTTCTTTATTCATATAAGCAAGCATAAGAACTTTATTGGAGTCTGACTCCTGCACTACTGCAGGAATCAAATCATTTTTTGTCCAGTCGATACTATTTATCATTAGTTATTGACTGTCGTTGTTTTTTGCTTATCTTTAGAGTCAACCCAAATATTTGGAACTGCTCCACCAGGTGTTAAGAATATCTTAGCATCTTTGTTTGTGCTAAGTGCTTCATTGAACTTTCCTTGCACTTCAATCTGTTTTAGGCTAAGAAGTGAGCTTGTGATACTCTTCCCTATCTCTATGTTAGCATAAGCATTTGCATCTGCTTCTATTTTGATGGCTTTTGCTTGTCCTTGTGCTTGTATTTCTCTAGCATTTGCTTTACCCTGAGCGATTGCTGCAGCTTTTAGAGCTTCTTGATTAGCACGTTCTACTTCATATTTTGTTCTTTCTGCTTCTTGTTTAGCAACTTGAACTTTCTCTATTTGATCTTTGATCTTTTTTGGAAGAATTATCTCTCTCATCTGAACTGTTAAAAGTTTAACAGGTCTTCCTGGTTGAGAATCAATATTTGCTCTTATACCATCTTCTATTTTAACTGCTATCTCATTTCTCTTTTGAGGAAGAACTTCTGCAGTATACTGTCCAACAACTCTTCTTGCAACATCTCTTACTACAGGGTTGATGATTTTATCTTCCCAGCTCATTCCCCAAGTAGCTATCGTTTGAGGAGCAGAATCTGCTTGAAGTTGGTACTGTACCGTCAAATCAAGTGATACAGGAAGACCACGAGCATCAAGAATTGATATTGCATTGTTTAGTTTTATACCAGACCCTCTTTGATTAATCGTGTTGATATCTTCTGTTGAAGTGTAGTTCATAATTCTTACTTTTGTATCAACCACAAATACTTGTTGAACAAATGGGATAAATAGATGAAAACCAGGTTCCATAGAAATAGGTTCAAACTTACCAGTTGTTGCTTTTATTCCAACTTCACCAGAATTAATAACAACGAAAGGCTTAGCTATAACAAAAAGCACAATTATTCCTATAATTGCATATAAAACACCAGCTTTTTTACCTAAGTTTTTGAAAAACTCAGGTGGCTCTATATTCATATTTGGGGGGCGTCTATCACCTCCCCCTCCATTATTTCCACCACCACCACTACTACCGTTTCCACCATTTTTCTTTTTGAAATAATCATTCAAGTCTGCAGGCATATCTTTCCTTAATAAAATTTTTGTATATTTATTCTACCATCAATTGGTAAATACTAACTAAATGTAAGTCAATAGGTGCTTATATTTAGGGTTTCTTCCATATACTACATCAAAATAAGCAGCTTGAAGTTTTGCTGTCATTTCTCCACGTTTTCCATTACCTATAACGTAATTATCAACATCCCTTATTGGAGTTACCTCAGCGGCAGTTCCTGTAAAAAAAGCTTCATCACAAATATATACTTCATCTCTTGTAACTTTTCTTCTCTCAATTGGTATACCCATCTCTCGAGCAAGCTCTAGTACCATGCCTTGAGTGATACTCTCTAGTGAAGTATCATTTGGAGGAGAAATCAATATACCATCTCTAACGATAAAAAAGCACTCACCACTACCTTCAGCAATAAAGCCTTCCGTATCTAAAAGAAGAGCCTCTTCATACCCAGCTTCTACAGCCTCATATTTTGCCATTTGCGAGTTTAAGTAGTTTGCAGCTGCTTTTGCTTTTCCCATTGTTGAGCTTACAGGATTTCTAGCAAAAGATGAAATTTTAACACGTATACCTTTTTCTAATCCCTCTTCACCAAGATAACTTCCCCATTCCCAAGCAGCAATAGAAGTTTTAATAGGAGCAGCAACATGATGAAGCCCCATAATTCCATAGCCAAGATAGATTAGAGGTCTTAAATATACATTTGATTTAAAGTCATTTGATTTAAGAAGTTCAAGCTGCGCATTTTCAAGCTCCTCAAGAGTGTATTTTGGTACTATTCTTGTAATCTTAGCTGAGTTTAAAAGTCTTTTTGTATGCTCTTTTAGTTTGAAAATAGCCAAACCATCAGTTGTCATATATGCTCTTGTTCCTTCAAAAACACCATTTCCATAGTGAAGAGTATGAGTAAGTATATGAGTCTGAGCCTTATCCCATTCGACAAGCTCACCATCCATCCAAATATATTTAGCTTTTTCCATTTTTATTTCTACCTTTAATTCATAAATAGATATAATATTATCCAAATTTACTTTAAATGGAGTTTTCTTATGCGAGCAAATATATATTTAGGGTCTACATGTGTAGAGGTTGAAGAGTATCGTAACGTTTTTAGCCCATATGATGAACGAGTTGCTTCAAAAGTAGCGGTATGCTCTAAAGAGGATGCTTTAAAAGCTCTTGATATTGCTCAAAAAAGCTTTGAAGTTACAAAAAAAGTTGCTTTACATATAAGAGTCAGCTGGCTTTTAGATGTGGCAAAAAAACTTGAACTTCAAAAAGAGGATATGGCTCAAACTATCACTGATGAAGTAGGAAAGCCGATACAGTTTTCAAGAGTAGAAGTGAGTAGAGCCATAGAGACTATAAAACTCTCAGCAAATGCCATGATGAGTCTTCATGGTGAAACATTTGATACAACAGCGATGCCAAGCGGAAAAGAGACTTTATCATTTTATAAAAGAGTGCCTGTTGGAGTTGTGTTGGCAATCACCCCTTTTAACTTTCCACTCAATCTTATAGCACATAAAATAGCACCTGCTTTAGTGGCAGGAAATGCTGTTATACTAAAGCCAACAAGCTCTGCACCACTTACCGCTTTTAAGTTTGCAAAACTTTTTATACAGAGTGAGTTTGCATGCAAAGATGCACTTAGTGTAGTTTATAGTGGAAATGGTGTCAATGAAGCACTTGTAAAAAGTCCAATTCCTAGAGTCATAAGCTTTACAGGAAGTGTGCCAGTTGGTCGTGAGATAACAAGTAAAGCTGGCATCAAAAAGCTCGCTTTAGAGCTCGGTGGAAACGCGGCAACTTATATAGACAAAAGCAGCGATATAAAAATAGCAGCTTCAAAGTGTGCTTTAGGAGCGTTTATCAACTCTGGGCAAGTTTGTATCTCTTTACAAAGGATTTATGTAAACGAAGATGTTTATGAAGAGTTTGCAACTGCTCTAAAAGAGGAGACAAAAGCTTTACATGTAGGCAGTCCATACGATGATAAAACTTTCATAGGACCCATGATAAACCAAAAAGCAGTAGACCAAGCAAAAAACTGGATACAAAATGCACAAGATGAGGGTGCAACTCTATTTTATAGCTCTACATATAAAGAGTTGATGTTCTCTCCAACTATCATGACAGATGTCACTGAAGATATGAATATAGTGTGTGAAGAGGTTTTTGCCCCTATAGTTTCTCTTATAAAAGTAAAAGATTTTGACGAAGCAAAGCAGAAGATGAACAACTCCCCATATGGTCTTCAGTACTCTGTCTTTTCAAATGATATGTCTACATGTAAACGTGCAATCGATGAGCTTAATGCTGGAGGAATTGTTATAAATGATATACCAACTCTTAGGTTTGATATACAACCTTATGGTGGATTTAAAGAGAGTGGAATAGGAAAAGAGGGACCAAAATACGCTCTTGAAGAGGAGTATACTCAGATAAAGTCCATAGTAATTTGTTAAAAAACTACAGACTTTATGTTTTATTATAAGAAGCCTATGAGAGGCTTCTTTACTTCTATTTTTCTGCAGTTTTAAATTCACCCATCATATTTTGGATTTCATGACCATTTTTAATCCAGCCCATGATACCACCTTTTAAATAATAGATATTTTTATAGCCATATACTTCTTCTAACTCTTTCGCAACCATAGCACTTCTAGCACCTAATTTACAGTAAATTACAACAGTATCAGATGGTTTTAGAGCTAAAGCTTTTCCTACCATTGGTGCTGCCATACCTCTAGGCATTGCTTTCCAATCTATTGCCATTATAGTACCAGCAGCAACTTCTTTTGGCTCTCTTACATCAACCAAGATAAAATCTTTATCTTTATCCATCCATGATATTAGTTCTTTATCCGTAATACCTTTCGCAGCTTTTTGAGCAGACTTTGCATATGCTTTCCACTTTACCATCAACTCTTTTTTCAATTGCTTTTGTGCAGGTGTAAGATTGGCTGCATTGAGTGATAGTGAGATGGCAACTACTAATAGTACAAAAACCTTAAATAATTTCATAAAATACTCCTTATGTAAAATAT
>CAZIAJ010000048.1:0-10431 GCA_964537565.1 uncultured Sulfurospirillum sp. | reverse complement strand
TCATTATACTACTTATTGTCATAGCTATATTTGCCTTTATATCAAGATACTTAACCAAAAAACTTATTGGAGATAGGCTTATAAATCTCAAAAAATATATTGAAAATTTTTCACTATTTGTCACTAACAAAAAAAATGAGCTAGATTATAGTATAAGTGATGACTCTCCTGATGAAATAGGTTCAACAATTCAACTTGTTTCAAAAGCATTTAAACAATATAAAAAAATACATACAGATGATATGAGAAGTATAGGTGAAGTTTTACTTATAAGTTCAAAAATGTCAAATGGTAAATTTCAAGACAGAACCTCTTTTGAGTCTTCACACTTTTTGACAAATAGACTCTCTTATGAGGTAGACTTTATGAATAGAAAATTAGATGATGTAATAACTCAAACTATTACTTCGCTAAAGAACTTTCAAAATGGTGACTTTAGTAAAACTATAGAGATAGATACCTCTTATCAACTAAAAGATTTGATAAATGGAGTAAATGCACTTGGTGAGTCTTTAAAAAAGACAATTGAAGAAAATAAAATTCAAAGTGAAAATATACAAAAAAGTGCAAATGCTATATCAGATTCTGTAAAAACTATAAAAAATGAGCCACTAAAAGAGCTAAATAGCATAGTTAAAGAGACTACATCATCTATGCAAGAGATTGGAGCAAATCAACAAGGGCTTTCCGAAGACCTTATAAACTTAACTCAAAATGCAAAAGAGGCAGAAGAAGCACTAAATATTATTAGTGAAATTGCAGATCAAACAAATCTACTTGCACTCAATGCAGCTATTGAAGCGGCACGTGCTGGTGAACATGGACGTGGTTTTGCGGTTGTTGCAGAAAGTGTTCGTGACTTAGCCGATAAAACAACTGAATCATTACAAGAGATTCAAGCAACTATAAAAGTTATGGTAGAAAACATTACAAATAGCTCAAATAGCATGCAAAACAATGCTAAAGAGATTGATAGATTGACAACTGATGTTCAAAATATTCAAAATAAAACTTCTGATATAC
Organism: uncultured Sulfurospirillum sp.; assembly: GCA_964537565.1. GTDB lineage: Bacteria > Campylobacterota > Campylobacteria > Campylobacterales > Sulfurospirillaceae > Sulfurospirillum_A. The sequence goes on along the minus strand of CAZIAJ010000048.1, from coordinate 9,408 downwards.
TAAAGATTATGGATTCTCTTACTTAGAGAGTTCGTCATACCAACTCTTTACACTCTCTCCTGTAACTTTTGCCAAAAGCTTAGCTTTTTGTTTAGGAGGGAGTTTAAGCTCCATAATATCCTCTTTAGTAATTGCATTACCTCTACATGTAGCTTCACTATCTATAACTATAACCCATTCGCCTTTAAGATTAGCATTTTTTAACTGCTCTTTTATCTCTTTACATGTAGCAACAAATCGTCTTTCAAACTTCTTAGTTGCCTCTTTTATAAATATACCTTTTCTATCTGGAAGGAGTTCAGCTAACTCATCCACCAGTTTTTCTATACGATGAGGAGATTCATAAACAATAGTTGGAATTGGTGAGTTTTTAATAAACTCTAATCCAGTATCTCTCTGTTTACCTTTATGTGGTAAAAAACCATAAAAAGTAAACTTTGGATTTGAAAATCCACTGCTGGCATAAGCTAAAAGAGCTGCATTTGCACCAGGTAAAACTTCATAAGCAAGATTGTTTTCTTGGCAAAATTGTACAAAATAACTACCAGGGTCACTAACACAAGGCATACCTGCATCACTTAAATAAGCTACTGTCTCATTAAAAATAGAGATATCTATATTATCTAAAATATACTTCTCGTTATGAGAGTGAAGTGCTATAAAATTTTCTATATTGAATTGTAGATTGTGTTTTTCACTTAAAAGTGAAAGAAGTCTTTTTGTGACTCTTGTATCTTCACAAAAAAGGGTATGACACTCACAAAGAAATTTCAAACTTCTTTGTGAAATATCATCAAGATTTCCTATCGGTGTAGGAATAAAGTAAACCAAAATGTTTACTAGACTATTTTAAGTTATACTTTTTGTTAAACTTCTCAACTCTACCTGCAGCATCAACAATCTTCTCACTACCAGTAAAAAATGGGTGACACTCACTACAGATATCTATTCTCATCTCTGCTTTATTTGACATAGTTTCAAAACTATTGCCACAAGCACAACTTACTTTACATTCAACGTACTCTGGATGTATATCTTTTTTCATTTCATTTCCTAAAAATTTATTATTGCCCACTCGACAAAAATGCAGTAGACTCAATCGAGTCCACCGCTATATAGGGGGAGGGGAATTGGGATTATACCTGAAATAGACTTTAATTAAGATAAAAACAGTAACTGATATTAGGTACTAAACTCACTTATAATGCTATTTTTGCACATACTCCTACTACTGCTGTTTCACTTCTAAGGATATTTGGACTTTTTAGACCAAATACTTTTGAACACTTAAATAATTCTCTCTCTCTTTTACTAAAACCACCTTCAGGTCCTACTAAAAAACTCTCTATATTTTCACATTCACCTAAAAAATTTTCACTAAAATCTATAATAATACTTTGTGGGTAAGTTGATAAATACTCTTCAATATTTTTTAAAATCTCTATTTTCATCAAACTTAATCTTCCAGATTGTTCACAAGAGTTTATCAAAATACGTTTTAATCTTTTTTCATCTATTTTGTAACTATTTTGAGAAAAATCTGCATATACAAAAGTTATCTTTTCTACTCCCATTTCATTTAACATTGCTATATTTTTTTCTACACTCTTTAAATCAACTACACACCAACCTATATGAATATTATATGTAGAGATTTTTTTTACTTTTTTTATTTCTGTTAAAACTAAATTTGCTTCTTTTTTATTAATATTTTCTATCTTATAAGTATAGATTTTACCATCACATAGATTTGCAAAATCTAATTGGGCTCCAACTGTAACTCTACGAACTTTAAAGATATGAGAATACTCTTTTACTTGTAGAGATAAACTTGAGCTTCCTGCAACTTCACAATAGCTAAATTGCATATACCAAACCCATAGTAGATACTATCAAAACAATATCTAAAATATACTTCTTTTTTGCAAATTTTCTATAATCATCTGGCGAAGAATATTTATACTTTTTAAATAGTTTCATACTCATTACAAATATAATAGTCCAAACTACTAACATAAGATAAACTGCATGTGTTACATGAAGCTGATTTATGCCCAAAACTAAAACTCCAGTAAATGCAACTGCAGCAAGTAAGCCATAATAGACAGGATTAACTTTTTTTACTTTTTTTGAAAACTCTTTAGTAGTAAAAATAAAATATAAATTTATCAAAGCAACAATCAACATCCCTGTGATAAAATACTGATGATACCTAATAGCCATATGAATTAAATCTTCCATAAATATCCTTAAACCCAAATTTAGATATAATTATACATGATTAATTATGAAGAAGCCTTGAGCATCATCACAAATAAACTTTCTGTTGTTTCTCATACTAAATATATGGCACTACTTGACTCAGTAAAACACATTTGTGCTAAAAACGTGTATGCAACAACTTCTTTACCAACTCATCAAATAGCTCTCAAAGATGGTTTTGCTTTTTGTAATAACGAAAAATATGAAGTCTCTACTGGTGAAATACTTAAAGATGGCACAGTTAGTGTTGTTGCGTATGAAGACAACATAATAAATCCTCCATATATGTACAATATAAAAAACGCTGGGGAAGATATAAAAAAAGATGAACTTCTTCTTGCTCAAGGAGAGCTTATAACCGCATATAGCATAACTTCTTTAGCCTCTCAAGGTATAAAATCTTTAAAAGTTTTCAAGAAACCAACAATAAGCATACTTAGTATCGGAGACAATCTATGTCCCGTACAAAAAGAGATAAAAAAAGGTGAAGTATATAATTCAAATGCCCTATCTTTAGGAGCAAGAATACTAGAAATAGGAGCAAAAGTAGGTAAAGTATGGCAAGTACAAAATGATAAACAAGCCATTAAAGAACATCTTAAAGAGTTAAAAAAGCAGAGTGATTTTATAATCACAACTGGAGCTATGAGCAGATATGATGCTATGAGTCAACTTATATATGAAGATGACTTTAATGTACTATTTCATAAAGTACAAATTGCCCCTGCTAGACCCACTGCTTTTACTATTTACGAAAATACTCCTATTCTTCATCTAACAGGTTTGCCTCTCTCCTCTTTACTTGGATTTGAACTTCTTGGAGTTCCTGCCATTAAAATCATAAAAAATGAAATTACTAAAAAAAGAAAAAGTCTACATATAAAAAATAAAAAAGAGTTTACATGTAGAGATGACTGCACTAGTGCAATTCCTGGATATTTTGACGGTATAAGCTTTAAAAGTGCTCCTACATTTGGAGCAGGAATGTTAAATGTACTTTCTAAATGCAATGGTTATGCTCTTATAAAAAACCGAGGTACTATAAAAGCTAATGAATTAATAGAATTTTTTACTTTTTAAACTTACTTATATATTGTGAAATATTTAAAATATCTTCTTCACTAAAATGACTAATAGTCTTTCTCATAATACTGCTTAATTTAGAGACTGGATACTTTCCATCTTTTATTGCTTTGATGGTAAGTACAAGTTCTTCTTTTTCTCTACCTGCTAAAACTCCATTTTCTCGTTCAAAAGGGACATATCTACCATCTATACCATGACAACCTCTACACTTTTTATACAAAGTTTTACCATCTTGAGCAATTAGGCTGCTATTTACAAAAAGTAGGCAAGTAAATACATAAACTAATAATACTTTCATTTTTTTTTCCTTATTATCCACCAGTTTCATAAAAAGCTCTACTTGAAGTTTTATTTTCGTCATCTCCACTCCATTTGTTTTTCTCTGGTTTATTTCTTAACACTTCTTTTAAAACTTCAGCAGCTCCAGCTATATCTCCAGCTTGAACAGCTTTTTTAATACTCATAGCTTCTTCAAAATATAAACATGGTATTAAAACTCCCTCTGCAGTTAAACGTATACGGTTACAATCTTCACAAAAATCATGAGCATGAGGGTTAATGATACCAAACCTATACCCATCTTCAAACTCATACATTTTTGATGGGCTTGAAGCCTCTCTTTTTACTTCTGTAAATTTATATTTAGTTGAAATTATTTGCTTAACTTCATCTTCACTAAGTCCTTGAAGCTTGTCTTTTGCATGCTTGTTTTCCATATACTCTATAAACCGTATAGACATATCTCTCTCCTTGCAATACTCTAAAACTTCTATAATCTCTTGGGCATTTATACCTTTAAGAGGAACATTATTTATCTTAACACCAAGTCCCACTTCTATGGCTTTGTCTATACCTTTTTTTACTTTTTTAAGAACATCTTTTCCAGATATCTTTGCTGCAATATCATCCTTTAGAGTATCCAATGAAACATTTATACGTTTTAACCCAGCATCTTTTAAGTCTTGTGCAACTTCTTCTAAAAGGTATCCGTTAGTAGTCAAAGCTATATCTAATCCACTCTTATAATCATTTATCATTTTTATAAACTTATCTAAACCCGTACGCAGAAGAGGCTCTCCTCCTGTAATACGTATCTTATCTATACCTTCATCAATACCAACTTTAATAAATAAAAACAGTTCTTCAAATGAGAGTAAATTCTCTTTAGGAACCCAAGAAAATGGTTTCTCTGGCATACAATATTGACACCTAAAATTACATCTTTCTGTTACTGAAACTCTTAAATAATTTACTCTTCTTCCATATCCATCTATTAACACTTTGTTTTCCTATATATAATTGATATAACATTATAGCGACTTTAAAGTAAATATAAAACTCATTTAGTTAAAATACAACATCATAGTTATTATTGGAGGGTAGTATGACAAAACCAACGCCAAATAGTCGAGAAACCAACATTCAACAAGATGATTTTTTAGTTTCTAAAACAGATACAAAAGGTAAGATTATTTATGCTAATCCGTCTTTTATAAAAATTACAGGCTTTAACGAAAAAGAGTTACTTGGAAAACCACACAACCTTATCAGACATCCTCAAATGCCTAAAATTATATTTAAACTTCTCTGGGAAGAGATAAGTAATAAAAGAGAGATCTTTGCTTATATAAAAAACATGAGTAAAGATGGTGGATTTTATTGGGTTTATGCTAATGTAACAGCATCCCTAGACCACAGAGGTAATATCGTAGGATACTACTCTGTTAGAAGGAAACCAAATCCAAAAGCAATAGATATCATAAAACCTCTTTATGAAAAACTACTCTCTTTAGAAAAAAATGGGGACATGAATGCTTCACAAAAATATCTCACAGAGTTACTACAAGAAAAAGGAATAAGTTATGATGAATTTTCAAACAATCTTCAAAGATTATAAACCTCAAGTAGCACTTGGAGTTACACTTCTTTGTGTAAGTATCTATCAATTTATTAGTGGAGATATAGCAACTGGTTCTGCACTACTTACTGGAGCAATAGGTGGCTCTTTCTTTGGTAGTAAAAAGACTATACCTGTTGATGCTCAAATATTTGAAAATTTACTAAAAGTAACAAAAGAGGCAAAAGATGGAAATCTTGAGCCAAGAGTAGTAAATATAGATATAAATACTCCTATGGGCCAAATGGCAAATAATGTCAATGAACTACTAGATCAAGTAGAAGCAATTCAACGTGAAACAAAAACAGCTATTCAAAAAGCTGGAGAAGGTAAAAACTATCGCAACATATTTAGCGGTGGTTTTAGAGGTATATTCAAAGCAAATGCTCAACATATATCTGATGGTGTAAATGGTATTATAGAGGGTCAAAAAGGTAGAGCAAAAGGTGTTTTAGCTAATAAATTTGATGAACTTGGTAATGGCATAGACGGTATTGCAAATATTCAACAAGATCTTGTTGATGGCAAAGATGCTATGACAAATATCACTACAGTTTCAGCAAGAACGGCAGAAAATTCAGATAAAAGTTTAGCAAGTGTAAATCGTGTATCTCAAGAACTTACAGAGATGCTTGAACTTATAAATAGCTCAACAGAAGCAATAAACTCTCTAACAGAAAGAACATCTGAAATATCTTCAATAGTAGCGCTTATTAAAGATATAGCAGACCAAACTAATCTACTTGCACTCAATGCTGCTATCGAAGCAGCTCGTGCTGGTGAACATGGTCGTGGATTTGCTGTCGTTGCAGAAGAAGTAAAAAAACTTGCAGAGAGAACAGGAAAAGCAACTCAAGAGATAAGTATAACTATCCAAACTCTTCAACAAGAGACAACAGGGATACAAGCCAACTCTGAACGTATTGATATAATAGCAAATACTTCAGGAGAAAGTGTAAAAGAGTTCCAATCTCTTCTAAATGAATTTAATATAGATGCTAACTCTACAGCAGATATTTCATATAAATTAGAAAATAGTATTTTTGTAACTTTAGCAAAAATCGACCATATTATATATAAAGCAAAATCATACTCAGCAGTTCTAAACGAGAGCATAAATGACAACTTTCCTTCAACAGATGAGTGTCGTTTAGGTGTATGGTACTCTCATGGAGAGGGTAAAAAAAGATTTGAATGTAAAAAAGTATATCCACTAATTGATAAGCCACATAAAATCGTACACCAAGCAGTTCATGACAATATGGAAATTGTAGCAGAAGGTGGTGGTTTCCAAGTCCATGAAGTTGAGCCTATCGTAGAAAACTTTAGACTTATGGAAAAAGCTAGTGCAGAACTATTTACACTATTAAATGAACTAACTAAAGAAGACTCTCCTTGTGACAAAGAGGCAAATACTTAAGTTAGAATATAAGCCCTATATTTAAAATATAGGGTATCTACTATTTTAGGTTAGCTAATTTTAAAACTAAATCTACCTCACCAATCCCAATACGTAGATCTTTTGCGATAAGAGCTTCACTTTTCCCTTGACTATATTGAGCAATGATTAATTTTTCATTTGAGATATTTGCATTTTTAGGGATATAATTTATCTCGTTTCTTCTCTCTTCTATCTTATCAATTCTCTCTACTTGCTCATCTTGAAAACTCTGCATTACATTTTCTATCTCTCGCATAGATTCTATAAGAGGATAAACACTCTGTTGTACTTGTTCTTTTACTCTACCTTCAAGTGTCTCTTCCATCTCATTCATAAATTTATCTCTATTTTTTACAAGTTGCAATATCTCTTTTCTAAGAGTATGATTTTGTTGAGCTAAATTATCAATACTTTGTTCATATCTTGAAAGTTTTTTATTAGTTTCACTCTCTTTTATACTCATCATTATCATAATAATAACAACTAAAGCTATAACACCAATTAACCCTATAAGTTCTACACTAATTTCCATTTTTATTTGCCCTCATCTCTCTTATCATCACTCTTTCACGTGCTACTACATATGCATTCCAATCTGTCTCATCTCTCTCATGAAGTAGTACTATTTTTGCCTCATTTTTACTAATTGCTTTAAAATAAATTGGTACTTGCCTTTTAGGAAAAAATGGCATCTCAATCCTTCCATAGTACTCATAATCAACTTCAAGTACATCCTTTTTAAGTCTAAAATGTTCATAATTTATAGCATCTATTTCAGTACTTTTTGTAAGTTTTATTAAAGTCTGTTTCTTGCCTTGTATAAAATCATTCATCTCATCTATCTTTCTATGAAGTTCTACAATAAGTGTTAATAAAACTTGATCACTCTCATCAGTATTACCACGAGCTTTTGCAAGTCGTAACCACTCTCCTATACTATCATCATCGGTTGAGCTTAGTGAATCATACTCTCTTTTAAACTCTTTAGAATTATTATCTACGTCAAACTCTATTTTAAGTGGGGCATTTATGTATCTCATTTTAAATCCTATCTATAAAAATCACGATAAAAAACATTATACCTAAGTATCCATTGAGTGTAAAAAAAGCTCTATCTATCTTTGTAAAATCTTTTATAACTATCTTATGCTCCATAAAAAGTATAACTCCACTTAAAAATACACCAAGATATGCCCAAAAACCTAATCCTGCATCAACTACAAAAAGCGCCCAAAATAGAACTGTAAGTGAGTGAAAAAGACGAGATATAAAAAATGTCGCCTCCTTTCCATACACAGATGGTATTGAAAACAGCCCTTTACTCTTATCATACTCCATATCTTGTAGAGAGTAGAGTAAATCAAATCCAGCAACCCAAAACATAACTCCAAGAGCTAATAAAACCGACCAAAGAGTGATACTCTCACTCACAGCAACCACTCCTGCAATTGGTGCAAGTCCTAATGAAACTCCTAAAACCAAATGAGCATAAGATGAAAAACGTTTAAATATAGAGTACCCAGCCAAAATAATAAGTATAGGGAAACTAAGCCAAAAAGCAAGAGAGTTTATGAGATATGCAACTACTATAAAAACTAGAGCATTTAGTACAATAAAAAGTTGCATATTTTGTGTGCCAACTCGCCCATCTACACTTGGTCGATTTGCTGTTCTTGGATTGTGCTTATCTATATCTCGGTCTGCGTATCTATTGAAACTCATAGCAAAGTTTCTAGCACTTACCGCAGCGAGTAATCCTAAAACCAGAAGCTCCCAGCCAAACCAAAGTGTTCCATTTATCTGTTTTGAAGAGACTATCATAGCAATAAAAATAAAAGGCAATGAAAATATGGAGTGCTTAAACATGATAAGCTCATTTATATCTTTTAAAACTTTAAAAAACTTCTGCAAACTTGTCCTTATACTATTTTTGGAATTATTTTACTATAATTAAACTAAAAAAGGTATGTTTTGAGAGAGATAGCCATACTTGGGCCTACTGCTTCAGGAAAAACTTCACTTAGCATAGAATTGGCAAAGGAATTAAATGCTAACATCCTTTCACTAGATTCTCTAAGTATTTACAAAGAGATAGACATTGCTTCAGCAAAGCCTACTTATGAAGAGAGAGACGGTATACCGCATTTTGGAATAGATGTTCTAAATGTAGACGATAGTTTTAATGTAACTACCTTTTTTAAACTCTATGAAGAAGCAAGAAAACAGAGCCTGAAAAATGGAAAAAACCTTATCATAGTAGGTGGTACTGGATTTTATCTAAAATCCATGCTTGATGGAATAAGTTACAAACCTGAGATAAGTAATCAAACAAAAGAAAAAGTAAAAAATACTCTTTCTATAGGGTTTGAACTCATAAGTGAATTTGATGAAATATATGCAGATACTATCAGTAAGAACGACTCCTACCGTATAGAAAAATGGCTAGAAATTTACTTTCAAACTGGTATCATACCAAGCCAGTTTTTTCAACAAAATCAAAGAGAGCCAATCATAAAAAATCTTGAACTTTATGAAATATCCATAGAAAAAGAGATACTAAAAGATAGAATAAAACTTAGAACTCAAATGATGCTTAAAAATGGACTAATAGATGAAGTATTTTACTTAGAAAAAAAGTACACAAGAGCACCAAATCCAATGAAAGCTATTGGTATTAATGAAACACTTAGTTTTTTAGATGGAGATTTAAATAAAAATGAAC